>NZ_JBIUCQ010000018.1:0-67221 GCF_044538495.1 Acinetobacter sp. ABJ_C4_1
CGGTTGTAACTGTAGATACTGCAGCAGCGAACTTGCTTGGTGCGATTACAGTACCGGATGACTTAAACATTGATGGCATCATCAATGCATCAGAACTTGGCACAGACGGTAGCTTTAATGCCCGTGTCGCGTTGGGTCCGGATGCAGTAGTGGGCACTGTCGTGAATGTTAACGGCACTGACTACACCGTGAGTGCAACTGATCTGGGCAATGGCTATATCACTGCAGCGATTCCTGTGACAGCAGATGGCCCAATCACCATCCATGCACAAGCAGTGGATTCACAAGGTCATATCAGCAGCCCGGCAGATGTCACTGTAACTGTGGATACAACACCAGCGAACTTACTTGGTGCGATTACAGTACCGGATGACTTAAACACTGACGGCATTATCAATGCATCAGAACTTGGCACAGACGGCAGCTTTAATGCCCATGTAGCATTGGGTTCAGATGCAGCGGTGGGTACTGTCGTGAATGTTAATGGCACTGACTACACAGTGAATGCAACTGACTTAGCTAATGGCTATATCACTGCAGCGATTCCTGTAACAGCGGATGGACCAATTATCATCCATGCACAAGCGGTGGATGCACAAGGCAATATCAGTAGCCCGGCAGATGTGACGGTAACTTTAGACGCTACTGCGCCGACAGTTGCGTTAAGTGATATAACCACCAATGACAGCACACCTGAATTAACAGGTACAGTGAATGATCCAGCAGCGACTGTTGTCGTGACTGTAAATGGTGTGAACTATACTGCGGTCAATAATGGCAATGGTAGCTGGACACTTGCAGACAATACACTTCCAGTGTTGGCAGATGGTCCACATACCGTGACTGTGACAGCAACCGACCCTGCAGGTAATGTGGCTACTGGCAGTGCGGTGGTGACTGTCGATACGGCAGCAGCGAACCTACTTGGTCCGATTACAGTACCTGATGACTTAAATAGTGACGGTGTTATCAATGCAGCAGAACTTGGCACAGACGGTAGCTTCAATGCCCGTGTTGCGTTGGGTCCAGATGCAGTGGTGGGCACTGTCGTGAATGTTAACGGCACTGACTACACCGTGAGTGCAACTGACCTAGGCAATGGCTATATCACAGCAGTGATCCCAGTGGTTGCTGATGGCCCAATTACCATCCATGCACAAGCAGTGGATGCGCAAGGTCATATCAGCAGTCCAGCAGATGTAATCGTGACAGTAGATACGCTACCAGCGAACTTACTAGGTCCGATTACAGTACCGGATGACTTAAATACTGACGGCATTATCAATGCATCAGAACTTGGCACAGACGGCAGCTTCAATGCGCGTGTCGCGTTGGGTCCAGATGCAGTAGTGGGTACTGTCGTGAACGTTAATGGCACTGACTACACAGTGAGTGCGACTGATCTTGGCAATGGCTATATCACTGCAGCGATTCCTGTGACAGCAGATGGCCCAATTACCATCCATGCACAAGCAGTGGATGCTCAAGGCAATATCAGTAGTCCAACAGATGTCACTGTAACTGTAGATACGCTACCAGCGAACTTACTTGGTGCGATTACAGTACCGGATGACTTAAACACTGATGGCATCATCAATGCATCAGAACTTGGCACAGACAATAGCTTCAATGCGCGTGTTGCGTTGGGTCCGGATGCGGCGGTAGGTACTGTCGTAAACGTTAATGGCACTGACTACACAGTGAGTGCAACTGACTTGACGAATGGCTATATCACAGCAGTGATCCCAGTGGTTGCTGATGGCCCAATTACCATCCATGCACAAGCAGTGGATGCGCAAGGTAATATCAGTAGTCCAACAGATGTCACTGTGACTGTGGATACAACACCAGCGAACTTACTTGGTGCGATCACAGTACCGGATGACCTAAATACTGATGGCATTATCAATGCATCAGAACTTGGCACAGACGGTAGCTTCAATGCCCGTGTTGCGTTGGGTCCAGATGCAGCGGTGGGTACTGTTGTAAATGTTAATGGCACTGACTACACAGTGAGTGCAACTGACTTGACGAATGGCTATATCACCGCAGCGATTCCTGTAACAGCAGATGGTGCAATTACCATCCATGCTCAAGCAGTGGATGCGCAAGGTAATATCAGTACTCCAACAGATGTCACTGTGACTGTGGATACAACACCAGCGAACTTACTTGGTGCGATCACAGTACCTGATGACCTAAATACTGATGGCATCATCAATGCATCAGAACTTGGCACAGACGGTAGCTTCAATGCCCGTGTTGCGTTGGGTCCGGATGCAGTAGTGGGCACTGTCGTGAACGTTAACGGCACTGACTACACAGTGAGTGCAACTGACCTAGGCAATGGCTATATCACCGCAGCAATTCCTGTGACAGCAGATGGCCCAATCACCATCCATGCACAAGCAGTGGATGCTCAAGGTAATATCAGCAGTCCTAGCGATGTCACTGTAACTGTGGATACAACACCAGCGAACTTGCTTGGTGCGATTACAGTACCGGATGACTTAAACACTGACGGCATCATCAATGCAGCAGAACTTGGCACAGACGGTAGTTTCAATGCCCGTGTTGCGTTGGGTCCGGATGCAGTAGTGGGTACTGTCGTGAATGTTAACGGTACTGACTACACAGTGAGTGCAACTGACCTAGGCAATGGCTATATCACCGCAGCCATTCCTGTGACAGTAGATGGCCCAATCACCATCCATGCCCAAGCAGTGGATGCACAAGGCAATATCAGTAGCCCGGCAGATGTGACGGTAACTTTAGACGCTACTGCACCGACAGTTACTTTAAGTGATGTAACTACCAATGACAGTACACCTGAATTAACAGGTACAGTGAACGATCCAACTGCGACTGTTGTCGTGACTGTAAATGGTGTGAACTATACTGCGGTCAATAATGGCAATGGTAGCTGGACACTTGCAGACAATACACTTCCAGTGTTGGCAGATGGTCCACACACTGTAACTGTGACAGCAACAGACCCTGCAGGTAATGTGGGTACTGGCAGTGCGGTTGTGACTGTAGATACGGCAGCAGCGAACTTACTAGGTCCGATTACAGTACCAGATGACTTAAATAGTGATGGTGTTATCAATGCAGCAGAACTTGGCACAGACGGCAGCTTCAATGCCCGTGTAGCGTTGGGTCCAGATGCAGTGGTGGGCACTGTCGTGAATGTTAACGGCACTGACTACACAGTGAGTGCAACTGACCTAGGCAATGGCTATATCACTGCAGCAATTCCTGTGACAGTAGATGGTCCAATCACCATCCATGCCCAAGCAGTGGATTCACAAGGTCATATCAGCAGCCCAGCAGATGTAATCGTGACAGTAGATACGCTACCAGCGAACTTACTAGGTCCGATTACAGTACCGGATGACTTAAATACTGACGGCATTATCAATGCATCGGAACTTGGCACAGACGGCAGCTTCAATGCCCGTGTCGCGTTGGGTCCAGATGCAGTAGTGGGCACTGTCGTGAACGTTAACGGCACTAACTATACTGTCAATGCGACTGATCTTGGCAATGGCTATATCACCGTAGCAATTCCTGTGACAGCAGATGGCCCAATCACCATCCATGCCCAAGCAGTGGATGCGCAAGGTAATATCAGTACTCCTACCGATGTCACTGTGACTGTAGATACCACACCAGCTGATTTGATTAGTGCGATCACAGTACCAGATGACTTAAACATTGATGGCATCATCAATGCAGCAGAACTTGGCACAGACGGTAGCTTTAATGCCCGTGTAGGATTAGGTCCAGATGCAGCGGTAGGTACTGTCGTGAATGTTAACGGCACCAACTACACTGTCAATGCAACTGACTTGAGTAATGGCTATATCACAGCAGCAATCGCAGTAACTGCAGATGGCCCAGTGACTATCCATGCACAAGCAGTAGATGCACAAGGCAATATCGATAACGCTACTGATGTCACAGTAACTGTGGATACTACGCCACCAGACATTAATACAGCTGCAATTGCGATTAATCCGATTACAGGTGATAACGTCCTTAGTCCGATTGAGACTGCAGGAACAGTAAATATTACTGGAACGGTGACTATTCCTGCTGATGCAACTATTACTTCGGTTGTTGTTAACGTTAATGGCACAGACTACACAGCTGTAGTAGATCCAGTAAGTGGAACATGGACAATAGGTGTACCTGGTAGCCAGCTTGTAGCTGATACTGATTTGACAGTTGATGCAAAAGCAACCTTTACGGATGCTGCTGGCAACAGTAGTAATTTGCAAGCTACCCAAAGTTATACAATTGCAAGTTCTTCTATCATTGCATATGACAACTTTGATACGGCTGTTCTTGCTCCACAACCATTACAAATTGCAAATGATGCGGCTCTTGGTAGCAAAACTTACTTGGCGCTTGTATCACTTGCTGGTCTTAACCTACAACTTGGTTCTGAAGCGGTTAACTTTAATGTAGCTGCCAATCAAGAAGGTAATGCGACATTCACCTACAGTGCTTTAATTGGGGTCAATGCTCTATCTGATTACTCATTAGTTGTACAAAAATTTGATACAGCTACTGGTCAATGGACTTCTATATATGGTGGTGGTCAAGCAGATATTCTTCACCTGACTCTATTAGGTTCTACACCAGGTGTTGTTATCGATGGGCTTGAGCAAGGTCAATACCGTGCATTCATGACTTATAACGGTCTAGCAGGTATTGGTTTACTCGGTACTTTAACAGGTACTATGGATATTTATGATACAACTCAAATCGGTAGTTTCTACACAGAAACTGCGGACGGTAATGTGATCGTAGATATTAACTCAAGCGGCCAAGCTGATGTCGTAACTCCAAATACAGTTGTGAGTGAAGTTAATAACCAACCTGTTCTTGCTAATGGCACAGTCATTAATGGTACATACGGTACGTTGGTGATCAACCTTGATGGTTCATACGTTTATACTCCAAATCAAAATGCTTCAGGAGTTGGGCAAGTCGATCACTTTGTATATACCTTAAAAGATTCTGTAACTGGTGATGTGGCCCAAGCAGCACTTAACATTCAATTAAGTTCTGTTAAAGCTGCAGATAACTTGGCAGTTGCTGAAATTAACCCAGAATCTTTACTTGTTGCGAATGATGTAGCGCTTGGTAGTGCAAGTTATTTAGCAGCAGTATCGTTAGCAGGTCTAAATTTACAACTTCTTGGTAACCCAACAGTTGCATTTAATGTAGATGCTGACCGTCAAGGTACTGCGACATTTACATTCAGTGGTTTACTCAACGCTGGTGTATTGAATGACTATTCGATTGTTGTTCAAAAATATGATGCTGCAACAGGACAATGGGTATCTATTGGCGGAAACAACCCACAAGCGACTTTAGTTAGCTTATCTCTAATAGGAGGTACTCCAACCGCAGTCATTGAAGGGCTAGATCCAGGACAATATCGTGCATTCATGGGCTACAGTGGTCTGGCAGGTGTGGGTATTGGTGGTACATTGACAGGTACAATGGATGTGTATAACCCATATGTTGTATCTGGATATTCAGTTGATCCGATCTCTGGTAACGTCATCAAAGATGCAGGTATTAATGGTGCAGTAGATGCTGCAAGCAATAATGCAGTGATCTCAGCGGTGAACGGAAATGCTGTTAATGCGACGGGTACAACTACAATCACTGGTACTTACGGTACGTTAGTCATTGATCAACATGGTAATTATACCTATACACCAAATGCAGATGGTCTCAACCTTGGTAAAGTGGATCAGTTCTCGTATACGTTACTAGACCCAGCAACAGGTAATACATCTCAAGCTATCTTGTATGTCCACTTGGATAGTAACAAGGTTGCTATGACTTGGAATGCAGCAGATCCATCACAACCTGCGGTTATTACAGGTCATGTTCCAGTTGATGCAATGGATAACGTTGCTTCAGCAGCAATTGATATGGTTTACCCGACTACACAACAAGTTCTTAATAACGCGATTAGCTATAGCTGGTTGTTAGGTGTTGGTGGCGTTGTTGTTGGTTCTAAACAAGGTACAGCAACTTTTAATGTAGCTGAAGGACATGTGTCTGAAGCTATCATCTCGGTTAACTTTGGTTCAGTAGCTACAGTTGTTGATGGTTTACATGTGGTATTAACACGAGTAAATCCAGACGGTACTCGTACAGTAATTGCAGATAGCGCGAATACTGGTGTGCTTGACCTATTAGGTATCTTCGGCTCTGAAGTGAAATTCAAAGTTGATAATTTAGGTTCTGGTAGCTATGAGCTATTTATGGAAAGCAATACGCTTCTAACTGCTCTAGGTAGTGTCACTGCAAGTATTACTTTGAATAATGGTGATATTACGCAAGTACCTAACTTGGTTGTAACTCCGGTTACAGGCAATGTTCTTTCAGACGACAACTCGGCTGTATATGGACCAAACTATACGCCAGACTATATTACGACTACGACAGTTGTGACTTCTGTGTCTTCTGAAACAGGTAATACATCGGCTGTGAATGTAGGTTCATCAACAGTTATTGTGGGTGCTTATGGTTCCTTAACGATTAATGCTGATGGTACTTACAGTTATCAAGCTACAGCGAACACACAAAATATAGGAAAAGTTGATAGCTTTACCTATACAGTGACGGACCCTGTAACTGGTAGAACAGACACAGCAACATTGCATATTCAAATTGGTTCTCCAGATGTGAATATCACTTGGAACAATGCTAACCCTGGTGCAGATGCGGTAATTCCGTTACCTGTAGCAAATGCTGATATTAATCATGCAACTGTTAGTATGAAACAAGTGACTGATGCAGTTGCTGATGTACCAAGTGGCACAGTCACTATTGGTAACCTTGCAGGCTTCCCACCATTACCTGTATTAAGCAGTACAGTGACTTCGAACCAATTCGTTATTGCTGCTAATACGGTAAGTGATGTTCATGTACAGTTAGACTATACGGCATCATTAAGCTTGTCGGCTCTTCCAACAACTGGTTATAAAATCCAGCAGTTGGTTGGTGCAACATGGGTAGATACTGTTTACTCAGGTTCTGCGACAGCCTTGGCAGGAGTTTTAGGTGCACCAGCATACTCAGCTGACGTATCTCACTTATCTGCTGGTACTTATCGAGTGGTATTTAGTTTATCTAGTCTGATTTCTTTAGGAACTGTGACTTTAGATTCTGTAGTAACTACAAAAGCTACACATCTAGATCAATACACACCTGATGGTTTAACAGATTGGATTCACGGCAATATCTTGTTAGGCGACACAACTGGTGGAGTTGCAGATACTTCAGCTGCTTCTCAACTATATGTTGAAGTTACACCAGGAAATTACCAAATTGCTGCTGGTCAGGCGATCAATACTGGCGAAGGTACGTTGTATCTCTACCATGATGGTTCGTACTACTATAAAGCTCTTGATACTGCGGCAAATGCTACGATTGATACGATTAACTACAAACTCGTATCGGTGACTGGTGCGGAGTCAACTAGCACATTAACCATCAACTTAAGTCAAGAGTTGAATAGCCTAGCTGTTAGTACAGGAGCAAATGATACATTTACGCTCGGTAATGGCGCGGATACCTTGATTTACAACACATTGACTGCTGCTGGTGTAAACAACCCAACAGGTGGTAATACAACTGCAGGTGGTGTAGATACATGGACTGATTTCCATGTGGGTAATACAGCAACTGATAGTCAAGCTGATAAGATCGATATTAGTAACTTGTTAGTTACTCATCCAAACAGTTTAACCATTGGTCAATATGTATCTGTAAGCTATGACGCTGCCACACAAAATGCCACCATTAGTGTAGACCGTGATGGCTTAGGTTTAACTTATTCAAGTACGCAATTGTTGACGATTCATTTGGATCAAGCTAGAACATCATTAACGCTTAATGATCTTCTCAACAACGGTCAAATTATCTATTAATAGATAATTAACCAAATAAAAAAGAGAACCCTAGGGTTCTCTTTTTTTATGTTTAAACAATACGTTAACTTAGCTTTTAGAGAGTTCATGCTATGATTGAAAATTTTATAGAACAACAAATAACGAATAGGGACTTAATTCGAGTGTCGGTATTTCTAGACTTTAAAAGACAACTTAAGCTTTGGTTGGAACATTTCGTTCAGCATGTTTCAGACCTTCCAGAAGAAACAGTTTTGTTTATATCATTTGGTCCTAAAGATCAAAGATGTAGTGTCTGGCATACCGAAAAAACAGCTTTTTCACAAGCAACTGTACAATTATTCGATTTTATTGATAAACAGTTTTCTCCAGATCAACTTCCAGACTATATAAAAATTGATGTTGCGTACAACCTAGAAAAACAAAGTTGGAGTCAAATAGAACAACTTGTTCATCATCAATTTCATAATAACCACTATCGTAGAGGAATTGCATTTGATGAAGCATGTTCGGTAGTTTTTCTTGAGCAAGAGATATATGGCAAAGCAATTATCCGGGGCTTAAGTTATGACAAGCCCAACTTTTTTGATGAAACCAATCTGAACTATGCAATTAAGCAAAAATATAACGCTACTAAACCACAAATTAGACTACAAGAGCTGCAAGACATTTGGACTTTCGATACCTATGCAACTTTTTATGAAAATGGACAGTTTATTAATTTAGCAAGCCGTTATGATGCAAATGGTATTAGAGCTATTGCAACCAACAAGAAGCAGCATTTTAAAGAGCTTATTGAGAAAAATGCAGCGTTTTTTCACAGTCAGATTCAAGAAAATGGCAAATTCATTTATGGCTATTTTCCTGCTTTTGATCGAGATATCCGCAACTACAATACGGTACGTCATTGCACATCACTTTATGCTCTATTAGAAACTTTCGAAGTACAAAATAAACCTGAATATTGGCCTAAAATTGTGCGTGCCATCCAATATGTACTTACTCACTTTTATAAAGAAAAAGACTCTATCACTGCTTTTATGATTGATGGAAAAGAAGGGGAGTTTGAAATTAAATTAGGTGCAAACGCAGCAGCTATTTTAATGTTAACGAAATATCAGGAAATTTCTCAAAAAGCGGATTATTTAAAATATGCAGAGAAACTTGCAAATGGTATTTTAAAATTAGTTGATTCAGATGGATTAACTACTCATGTATTAAATTATCCAAACTATGATTTAAAAGAAAAGTTTAGAATTATTTATTACGATGGAGAAGCAGCATTAGCTTTACTCAGGTTATACCAAATAAATCAGGATAAAAGATTATTAGATACCGTTAAATTAATGTTTGAAAATTTTATTTATAAAAGATATGAAAAATATCATGATCATTGGTTAAGTTACTGTACCAATGAGCTTACAAAAATATGTCCTGAAGAAAAATATTTTATTTTTGGTTTAAATAATTATTTAAAACATTTTATTTTTATTCGGAATAGAAAAACAACGTATGCGACTTTGTTAGAAATGCTCATGGCAGCTTATAAAATGGTAAATCATTTAAAAGAGCAAGGCCATCAAAAACTTTTTGAACAAGCATATATGCACGAGTTAAAAAAACTCATTACATTTCGGGCTGAGTTTCAAACCACAGGTTTTTTCTATCCAGAAATAGCGATGTATATGGCTCGTCCAGATAAAATATTGCATGCTTTTTATGTAAGACATGATCGCTTTAGAGTAAGAATAGATGACCAAGAACATAACTTATCGGGCTATATTGCCTATGTAAAAGATTTCGAAGGAGAGGAGACATGACTGATCCTCTGTTTGAAATTAAGTTATTGGCAGCTCTAGATAATACGAACTTTGATGATGCGGTTTGGGAATTTGAAATTGATGGAGACATCTCAACTTTATTGCTCATTGATTATGCATTAGAGCAGTTTCATCAAAAAAACATCAAAGCAGGTAAGACCTATGTTGTATCTGAGCAAAAGCTTAAACAAATGGGTGAGCAAAATTTAGGTTTAGAAAAAAATGAAACGTATACATTTGTCGAGCTCCTACAATTCTTAATTTTTACTCAGGCAAATGATGTCAAACATGCTTTAAGCAATATGTTTTTTGGTTCAGTTGAGCAAGCACAATTGACCTTGTCTCAAAGAGCAGGAAACTATCATTTAACTTTAAATCCATCTAATCAATTAAAAAAACTCTTTCTATTAGTACAGCACATTTATAGCTATCCAGCCGAGCTAAAAAAACTTTTCTTTATTAAGTCACTTTTTTTTAAAAATAAAGTATATCAACCTATTACACCTTTACTTGCTCATCCTGTGTTAACTTCAGTTTTATATATCTCACATACAGTTAGACAAATTTATATTACTTATTCTGAACAAAACCAGAGCATTGGCTTTTTCTCTTTTTTAGATGACATTCACCGTCTTGAGCATTTGGTTCCTTATTATCACTATTTCCAAGAAGAGTATGTAAACGCGAAGAGTTGTACTTCACGGACGGGAATCATCAATATTCTTGGAGATACTTATTTCGGTGAAATGTATACTGAAAAGCGTAAATCTAGAGGGAAAATAGATGCTCTACAACAATATGGATATCACTATTCATTTGAAAAAATACAGCCATTTTTAGGTAAAAATGACATAAACATAGCTAACTTTGAAGCAGTCTTTTCTCTAGAAAACCAATCACCTTTAAAAGATAAAAAGCCATTCATTCTAAAAGCCGATGCTAAAAAGACATTAGAAGAATTTAATAACGTTCATCTTAACTATTTGGTGTTAGCAAATAATCATTTGAAAGATTATGGCGATGAAGGGGTGGCCTATACATTACAACAGTTGGATCAGGCGAATGTTTCATATATAGGTGCTGGACTAAATCAAAAAGATGCCCACAATTACTTTGAAATATCTTTTGAAAATAAGCACTATGCGATTTTTAATGGTTACTGGCATAGAGACACCGCTTATCTAGACTATGATTTCTATGCATTAGGACCGCGAAGTGGAGTGGCTTGCTTAAATGGTGTTTTACTTGAACAAATAGTACGTTATAAGCAGGCTCATCCTAAGCATAAAATTATTGTTATTTGCCATTGGGGAATCGACTTTAAACCTCCCACAAAAGAGCAAATTAAACTTGCCGCTATTCTTACACAGGCGGGAGCTGACCTGATTATTGGTCATGGTGCTCATACTATTCAACCCATTCAGATCATCAATCGTAAGCCAGTTGTGTTGGGTATAGGCAATGCTGTGTTTAATAGTGATGGAGAGTATGAACAGCAAAGTGCTTTACCATTTGGTTGTATAGCGAGACTAGATCTAGCAAAGGACTTGCTTCGACTTTATCCAATTTATACGAATAACTTAAAAACTTTTTGGCAACCGTATCCTGTAGATACTGAGGATTTCTCAAAGGCCAGTACTTATATGACATCTTTACTGGCCCATGAGGATTACACTACTACCCAAGACAACTTGGGGGTGTATATTGAAATTAAATTTTAAGTATATTGTTTATAACTAGATAAAATGGTTTGAAGCTGTGCTTGCGTAAACCCTAAGTTTCTTAAGCCACCACTGCCTAATTTACATTCAGCGCTGGCCATAATATTGGTAGGGGTAGTTTTGGTTGCATTAGGTGCACACACGTGTTTTAAGCCGAAAGCGTGGCCCATTTCATGAATACTACCTGCTTGAATATTATAATTTAATCGATTCCAGTCTAATAAAATAAAGGGTTTTCCATTATTACGGAATGTCCGACTCGTAACATCATCAAACTCTAAGTTTTTTGAATATGCGTCGTATATAAAGATGATAACTTCTTTACGTGCTGTGCGTTTAGGGAAGCAAGCATTGGCACTTGCAGGGATAGAGCCTATAGAAATAGGACGAGCTTGGTTTATTTCATTACCAAGTTCGCAGTGCATTTTTGAAAAATCTTGATAGGAAATATAACGGTTTAATTTGAAATTAAATATTTTATTTCCTTGGTCATCTAAATAATATTTATTTAAGATGCGAACTTCTTTTCGCATTTGTGTCAGGTTATCAAAGCGTGCAGCAGAAGGATTGTCAGTAGTAAAAACGAAAGTGACTGGAACTACAGGTCTATTATTGGCAGGCTCCTCTGATAAATCAGGCGTTTGTAGAGGAGGACGGGTCGTACAAGAAACACACAGAAGTGTCCCTGTAATCATCAGTAAGGTTTTTTTCATATTCATCGCATTGTCTCTGCATATTCTTTTAAAGAGATTTAAAGTAAATTTTTATATGATATGAACGATGTCAATTTTTATGGATTCCATTTTGACAACTCAGTATGAACTACATCGACAAATTTTAGAAGTCATCGCTCTCATTCCATATGGAAAAGTAGCAACTTACGGACAAATAGCACGTATGGCGGGGTTACCTAAACACGCCAGATTAGTGGGTTATGTTCTTAAGCATCTTGAAGCAGATCATCAAGTTCCTTGGTACCGTGTTATTAACTCACAAGGTAAAATTAGCCTAAGTAAATTTAATGAAAAAGGTGAAAATGTTCAGCAGTTAAAGCTTGAAGCTGAAGGAGTCTATTTGCTGAATGGTAAAGTGAACTTAAAGCAGTTTGCTTGGCAACCTTAAAATGATTAAAGAGAACAAATACAAATGCAGAATTATAAATGGCGGAGTGTAGCCATATTACTACTCAGTTTAATAGTGCAATCGAGTTTTGCAGAGCAGACTATTTCAGCTCAACCTTTTATCAATGTGAAAGTTTCATCACAAGAGATACATTCGATTTGTCAGCAGTTGAGCCAGAAATGTAGCGATGAAGCTAAGCTATGGAAAGCCAAAAATACACAAGATCAGACTTATTATTTAATAGATGAGACTCCGCAAATTGCTCAAGTTAAAAAGCTAAATAACCAATACACAGTAATAAATCAGTGGAATTTTAAAAATTATGAACATAGTAATAAAGAGCCACATTCTGATGATTTAGGCCCTAATGGACTCAAAATCTTTCCAGCACTATATCCGCTTAATAAAAGTGAATATGCCATAGCAGTGCTAAATACATGGTTTACTGGTTATTCTGGAGGAGGGCGTTTTGAAGAAAATGCTGATTTTATTGAGCTTAAGCCTAAAGGGCAGTATCAGGTTGCATTAAAAGGTATTGCTTTTTCTTCGAATGAAATGATTCGGGCCTGTTTTTCAGAACAAGAGTATAAGAAGTCACCGCATTGCCATGATGAAAAATGGATGACATTAAATATTAGGTTTAAAGATATCGGTCAATCTTACTATTTATGGCAGTTAAATTATAAACATTATTCTTGGGATGCTTTTAAAAGTAAAAAAACAATAACGGTTGAGCAATCAGGAGAAGACATTATTCCTTTTAAAAAATAGGTGCCTATCTGGCTGAATTGAGCCAGACAGGCAATTTTTTAGCGAACAATTAAAACTGGAATATGACTTTCACCTAAAACTTTTTGTGCGACACTTCCTAAAATAAGTTTTCGCACACCTGTACGGCCATGAGAGCCCATTACAATCAGGTCAGCATTAAGCTCTTGTGCAGCTTGAATAATTTCTTCGTGAACAACGAAACCTTCAAGTAATTTGGTTTCTACAGTAAGGCCTTCTTGTAAAAATTGTTGTTTGGCTTGTTCTAAAATATCGAGTAAGTATGTTCTAGTCCGCTCAATGAGTTCATTGGTTTGACCAGTCTTCACATAAAGATCTGCAATAATTGGATCAAGTGCCATAACCTGTACGATAGTAATTTTACTATTTAATGCTTTGCCAAGTTTGATCGCTTCTTTCATAGCGACCATAGAAGTTTCAGAACCGTCAATTGGTATAAGAATATGTTGATATAACATGAGATTGTTCCTTATTGTAATGATGCTTATTTATTCAATACTTTATACTTCTTTTCTTACGATTTAAATTCGAGCACGTAATCATTTGTGATTTTAAACAATAAAACTTGAGAATATATTTTATTTGTTTCTTAAATTTTCAACATGTGCTGTTAAAGCATCAATATCATCAGTTTGCAAATATTCCCGCATTTTTAAAACTTGTTTTTCATCTAATTCATAAAGCTTTAAAGCGAGTAGTTTTTTTATTTGCTCGGGAGGAAAACGGTATTTAATAATTGTTGCTGGTACACCACCAACAATTGCGTAGGGTGGAACGTCTTTTGTCACGACGGCTCCAGTTGCAATAACAGCACCTTCACCGATTTTTACACCTTGCATAACCATTGCACGGCTTCCAATCCAACAGCCATCTGCAATGATGGTGTCACCAGCAGCTAAAAAACTGCGGGTATCAAAAGGAAAAGTCGAAATCCAGTCTGGTCTATGAAGCTGATTACCACCCATCATAATCACGCACTCAGCCCCAAAACATACAAAATTACCAATATAAAGCTGATCGATAGGTTTGTCTGGGGTCGAAGCTTTGTCGTGTAAATAGCGTACGACACAACGTTCAAAACCTTGATCCCAATAGGCTGAGTAGTAAGAATAATTACCTTTAATATGGATATTCGGATTTTTTACAGTTTTGGAAATAAACTCAAATTCGCACCAATGACGGACTGGTGTGTTAATCAGAGGCGTGTCCATAATCTATTATCCAAACAAAAATGAGCTAAACCATATTAAATAAAAACCCCTCAGAAAGAGGGGTTCAAGAGCAGTATCTTAGAGATATTCTACGCTTACAACTTCATACTCAACTTCGCCTTGAGGAGTGGTGATTTTTACTTCATCACCTTCATTTTTACCCAAAAGGCCGCGAGCGATTGGTGAGTTCACTGAGATTTTATTAATTTTAAAATCAGCTTCGTCATCACCAACAATTTTATAAGTCTTGCGTTCTTCAGTATCAAGGTTCTCAATCGTTACCGTAACACCGAATACAACACGACCGTTTTGTTCTAAGTCTTTAACATCGATGACTTGTGCAGCACCCAATTTTCCTTCGATATCTTGGATACGGCCTTCACAGAAACCTTGCTGTTCACGAGCAGCATGATATTCTGCGTTTTCTTTTAAGTCCCCATGTTCACGTGCCTCAGCAATCGCTTGAGTAATACGCGGACGTTCAACAGATTTCAGATGTTGTAATTCTTTCTCTAAGGCGCTTTTACCTTCAGGGGTCATTGGATAACGTTGCATTTCGGTCCCTCTTAAGTTGAGAAAACACAGTTAAAAAAATGAAAAAATCCCGCCACCGATAAGGTGGCGGGACTTATCGGAAAAAAATTAACCTACAGTTAAATCTTGCAAGCGGTATACATCCATTGGCAATTTCACAGCAAAGGCTTGGCAAACCGCTTCTGCACCATTGATAGTCGTTGTGTAATACACTTTGCCTTGTAGGGCAGCACGACGAATCATTGCAGAATCATATTGAGCTTGTTTGCCTTCAGTAGTGTTGACAATAAGGTGTATTTCACCATTTTTCAAGCGGTCAACAATATGTGGACGTCCTTCAGTTACTTTATTTACAGGTTCACATTCCAAACCTGCTTCTTTAAGTACTTTATACGTTCCACCTGTTGCTACCAGTTTGAAACCATATGCCACGAACTTTTTAGCGATATCAGCAATATATTTCTTATCAGATTCACGAACAGATAAGAAAGCAATCTTTTCTTCGCCTTCAGTTGGTAGGCCTGGTAAACGGTCATTTGAACCTAAAACGGCTTTATAGAACGCTTCGCCAAATGTCTTACCAACGCCCATTACTTCACCTGTAGATTTCATCTCAGGCCCAAGCATTGGGTCTACGCCTTGGAACTTAGCAAATGGGAAAACAGCTTCCTTCACAGCAAAGTGAGTTGGAATGATCTCTTTAGTAAAGCCTTGAGATTCAAGTGATTGACCCGCCATACAACGAGCAGCTACTTTGGCTAAAGATTCACCAATACATTTTGATACGAACGGAACAGTACGTGATGCACGTGGGTTTACTTCAAGAACGTAAATATCATCGCCTTTAACTGCGAACTGAACGTTCATTAAACCAACTACACCAAGTTCTTTCGCCATAGCAACTGTTTGACGACGCATTTCATCCTGAACTTCTTTAGAAAGAGAGTAAGGAGGAATAGAACATGCTGAGTCACCAGAGTGAATACCAGCTTGTTCGATGTGCTGCATGATACCGCCGATTACGACATCTTTACCGTCAGATACGCAGTCAACGTCAACTTCAGTTGCATCATCAAGGAAGTGGTCAAGAAGAACAGGCGCTTCATTAGAAGCCTGTACCGCTTCGCGAAGGTAACGTTTAAGTTCATCTTCGTTATACACGATTTCCATTGCGCGGCCACCCAATACATAAGATGGGCGAACAACTAACGGATAACCAACTTTCGCAGCTTCAGAGATACCTTCTTCAGCAGATTTTACGATGCTGTTGTTTGGTTGGCGAAGCTGTAAACGTTGAATCATTTGTTGGAAGCGTTCACGGTCTTCTGCGCGGTCAATTGCATCTGGAGAAGTACCGATAATAGGAGTACCAGCTTCTTCTAAAGCACGTGCTAACTTAAGTGGAGTCTGACCACCGTATTGTACGATTACACCTTTTGGCTTCTCAGTACGTACGATTTCAAGAACATCTTCAAGTGTTACAGGTTCGAAGTATAAACGGTCAGATGTGTCATAGTCAGTAGAAACAGTTTCTGGGTTACAGTTCACCATGATTGTTTCATAACCGTCTTCACGCATTGCTAAAGCAGCGTGTACACAGCAGTAGTCAAATTCGATACCTTGACCAATACGGTTTGGACCACCACCAATTACCATGATCTTGTCACGGTTTGATGGATTTGCTTCACATTCTTCATCGTAAGTTGAATACATATATGCAGTACCAGATTCAAACTCGGCAGCACATGTATCAACACGTTTGTAAACTGGATAAACACCCAAGTTCCAACGTTGCTTACGGAATTGCTTTTGAGAAATACCCATAAGGTTCGCAATACGAAGGTCAGATAAACCTTTACGTTTGAACGAACGGATATTTTCAGCAGTTAGATCACCAAAACCTAAAGTTTTTACTTGAGCTTCTGTCTTAACGATATCTTGAATTTGGATCAAGAACCAACGGTCAATCTTAGTTGCTTCAAATACGTCATCTAAAGAGAAGCCTTGACGGAATGCATCTGCTACGTACCAAATACGCTCAGGACCCGGAACTTTAAGCTCTTTTAAAATGGTTTCTTTTACATTTGTTGCACCAGCTTCGATTTTTTCATCGAAACCGCTTACGCCAACTTCAAGACCACGTAATGCTTTTTGTACAGATTCTTGGAAGTTACGGCCAATTGCCATGACTTCACCAACAGATTTCATCTGAGTGGTAAGAACTGGTTCTGCTTGTGGGAATTTCTCGAAGTTAAAACGAGGAATCTTCGTTACAACATAGTCGATTGATGGTTCAAAGCTCGCAGGAGTTACGCCGCCAGTGATGTCATTTTTCAATTCATCAAGGGTATAACCAACAGCTAGTTTCGCAGCAATTTTTGCAATCGGGAAACCAGTTGCTTTAGAAGCAAGAGCAGACGAACGAGATACACGAGGGTTCATCTCGATCACAACCATACGGCCGTCTTTCGGGTTAATACCGAACTGAACGTTAGAACCACCTGTCTCAACACCAATTTCACGAAGAACCGCAACTGAAGCATTACGCATCAATTGGTATTCTTTGTCAGTTAATGTTTGAGCTGGTGCTACAGTGATTGAGTCACCTGTGTGAACACCCATTGGATCAAAGTTTTCGATCGCACATACGATAATACAGTTGTCGTTTTTGTCACGAACAACTTCCATTTCGTATTCTTTCCAGCCAATTAAAGATTCATCAATCAATAACTGGTGAGTAGGAGAGAGGTCAAAACCGCGTTCACAAATTTCAAGGAATTCTTCACGGTTATATGCAATACCGCCGCCTGAACCACCCATTGTAAATGATGGACGGATAATTACTGGGAAACCAAAGCGAGATTGGATTTCCAATGCTTCTTCCATGGTTTCAGCAATAGCAGCTTTTGGACATTCCAAACCGATTTTGCGCATAGCGATGTCGAAGAGTTTACGGTCTTCAGCTTTTTCAATCGCTTCTTTTGTTGCACCAATAAGTTCTACGCCATATTTTTCTAATACGCCGTTTTCATCAAGTGCAAGTGCGCAGTTCAATGCAGTTTGTCCACCCATAGTTGGAAGGACTGCATCTGGACGTTCTTTTTCAATGATTTGAGCAACAGTTTGCCAAGTAATTGGCTCAATGTAAGTTGCATCAGCCATTGAAGGGTCAGTCATAATGGTCGCTGGGTTAGAGTTAACCAAAATAACACGGTAGCCTTCTTCACGAAGTGCTTTACATGCTTGAGCACCTGAGTAGTCAAACTCACATGCCTGTCCAATCACAATCGGGCCAGCACCAATAATTAAGATGCTTTTAATATCCGTACGTTTAGGCATTATTCGCTCCGTAATTACTGTTTAGATGCTTCGATAAGTTCGATGAAGTGATCGAACAAAGGTGCACAATCATGTGGACCAGGGCTTGCTTCAGGGTGACCTTGGAAGCTGAAAGCTGGTTTGTCAGTACGGTGGATACCTTGTAAGGTGCCATCGAACAATGATTTATGTGTTGCTTTTAAGTTAGCCGGTAATGTCTCTGCATCTACAGCAAAACCATGGTTTTGAGAGGTGATCATCACTGTACCGTTTTCAAGATTTTGTACAGGATGGTTTGCACCGTGGTGACCATGATTCATTTTTACAGTTTTTGCACCAGAAGCGAGTGCCAAGATTTGGTGTCCTAAACAGATACCAAATACAGGTAATGTTGTGGTTTCAACAATAGTTTTTACAGCTTCGATTGCGTAGTCACAAGCCGCTGGGTCACCAGGACCATTTGAAAGGAATACGCCATCTGGATTAAGTGCTAATACTTTTTCAGCCGGAGTTTCAGCAGGAACAACTGTGAGTTTGCAACCGCGGTCTGCAAGCATACGCAAGATGTTGGTTTTGACACCATAATCGTATGCTACCACATGGTATTTTAACTCAGGTTGAGTAAAGCCCTTACCTAATACCCATGAACCTTCAGACCATTCAAAACCTGTAGGATCACAGCACTCTTTGGCAAGGTCTAAACCATTTAAACCACCAAAAGCGCGAGCTTTAGCAATCGCTTCTTCTTCAGTAATATTTTCGCCAGCAAGGATGCAACCATTTTGTGCACCTTTGTCACGTAAGATACGAGTGAGTTTACGTGTATCAATATCAGCAATTGCAACCACATTGTGCGCCTGCAAATATTCACCTAACGACTGCTCAGAACGGAAGTTACTGTGTAGTAGTGGAAGGTCACGAATAATTAAACCATTCGCCCATACTTTATGGATACGACCAGATTCAACGTCTTCTTCGTTGCAACCAGTGTTACCAATATGAGGGTAAGTTAATGTCACAATTTGTTGTGCATAACTTGGGTCAGTCAAAATTTCTTGATAGCCTGTCATGGCTGTGTTAAAAACGACTTCTCCAGTCGTACTTCCCGTTGCGCCGATTGACGTTCCTTTAAAGATCGTTCCATCTGCGAGGGCTAAAATGGCGGGGGTGCTCAAACCAAAGCTCCTGAATTTCGGCTGTAAAAAAGCGAGTAGACCTAAAAAAGATAGGCGATGTTCTAAAAAACATGCCCCTCCTTATCGGTCTGCCCGCTTGTAACTTAACAGCGCATTATACGCATGGAACCCTAAAAAGTCTATTTATTTTCTATTAAAAAATATAATTCCTTGCTTGCTTTTTGCAAAAAAATTCATCCGCTTGTCTGAAATTGATACTTTTAGCAAATTGTCTAACAATCTGGTGGCTGAAATAAGCTAATTCCACTTATTGTAATGCTAGCTAAAAAATAAACAATATGAGGAAATAGCATGAGCAATAATCAAGTTTCAAAAGATATAGCTGAGAATGCTTCGTCTGTAGCAGAGACGGTTAAGACCGAAGTAACTGAAGCAAAAGAAGCTGTAGTGAAAACAACAACTCGAGCTAAAAAAGCAGTGAGTACTAAAGCAACACAGGTAAAAGAAGTTGTAGCTGAAAAAACAGAACAGGTGAAAGAAGTCGCTCATGAAGCAACTTCGCAAGTTAAAGAAGCTATTGCAGAAACTCAAGAACAAGTCAAAGCTGTAATTACCGAGACTGAAGAAAAAATTGAGGCTGAAACTCAAGAATTGAATCAGAATATTCAAAACCAGTTTGCTCAGATTAAACAAGATATTTTACAACGTCTTGATGTGATTAAAGCTCAGTTCAATACTTCTCAAGAAGGGCTCAATGAACTGAAAAATACATTGAAAGCTGAAATTAATGCGTTAATTGAAGATTTAACAAAAGTGACTAAAGAGCTTAAGGGTGACATTAGTCAGATTTCTTTAAAACATAAAGATTCTTTAAGTGAGAGCTTAAAGCGCACTAAAAATAATGCGGTTGAGGCTTGGAACAAAGCAAGAGATCACTAAAGATTTAAAATTAAAATTCAATAAAAAAGCGAGAATTAATTTCTCGCTTTTTTATTTTTTAAAACTGATGCAGCCAATCACGTTTATTGTGAAAATCAGCATTTTTTCCACTATGCTGCATTGCATAGTACTGCATACCATCTTTTGTTTTTAAAACAGCAGTTAAACCTAAATAAAGGTTTGCCCATTTCAAACGGTGCTGCTGCATAAACTGGCCTAAATCAAGACTTACATTTAAACCATAATGGGTACGCTTGAGATGATTTAGTTCGATATCGTAAGCAACGAGGGGAGGCATGCTTTCCGGATATCGATATTCTTCAAACTGGTAGGTCTGCCATGCTTGAGAAGGGGAAAGGTTAATTTCCCGGTAGAAATCTTCATCATGCACGCCGATAAAAATTTCAAAACAAGTCTCTTCCCACAAAAAATCTTGACGAGGATGAGCCGCGACTTCTTGTGGCCAGATAATAAGTTGGTTTGGATCACGAATCCAAAAACCCACATTTAATGTATGTGGGGCTTGCTGTTCAATTGCGCCAACAACAGAAACAGCATGAAAACGATCAAAAGCTGAAAGTTCGTAACTTGCCATAAGTAGTCAATAAGTTAGTTTGCTAAGTGAGCGTGACGAACGAGGTTAGATAAGTGTTGGTTTTGCTTAGCTGCTTTTTTGTAGAGTAAAACGATTTTACCGATTTTTTGCACAGCTTCAGCACCAGTCGCTTCTACAATTGCATCAATTACAGCTGCACGAGCTTCACGGTCTTCACCAGCAATTTTTACTTTGATGAGTTCATGATCATTTAAAGCACGAAGAGTTTCTTCGATTACAGCATCTGTTAAGCCTTGTCCACCAATCATGACAACCGGATTAAGCACGTGACCAATTTGACGTAAACGTTTACGTTCATGAATAGATAAAGCGGCCATTAAAAATACCTGATTTTAAAAACGACTTAGTATAGCAAAAAACTTAAAATCAAATGTACGAAAAACTGTATAAATAATCGATCAACATTATTGGAAAAAAACTGTAAAAGTTATTGAGATTAGGTTACATCCGTACTGTAATGAGAGTAATTTTCACGTACAATGAACAATCAGAAGTTTTTTTGATATTTAGTGAGTTATGGCAACACGCATCACAAACCAAAAATTGTCTAAAAGTAGTCGTGCGTGGATGAGGGAACATCTAGACGATCCTTTTGTAAAAAAAGCACAAAAGGAAGGATATCGTGCACGAGCAGCATATAAACTTCTTGAAATTCAAGAAAAATATAAGTTGATCAAGCCAGGCATGACAGTGGTTGATTTGGGAGCAGCTCCTGGGAGTTGGTCGCAAATTGCTGGGAAACTTGTTGGTAGCAAGGGTTTAGTTATTGCTTCCGATATTTTGCCTATGGATGCTTTGCCGGATGTCACTTTCTTACAAGGCGACTTCAGAGAAGAAGCTGTATTTGAAAAATTGTTAAATATTTTAAACGGAAGACAAGTAGACATTGTAATTTCTGATATGGCCCCCAATACATCAGGTAATAGGGCTGTTGATCAACCTAGACAGATTTACTTGTGTGAACTTGCTTTAGACTTTGCTCAGAAAGTTTTGGGTCCAAATGGACAGTTTGTTGTTAAAGTGTTCCAAGGCGCAGGATTTGATGAGTTTCGTAAACAAGTCGTTGATAGTTTTGATGTGTTAAAAACAGCAAAACCAGCAGCTTCTCGGGCACGATCTAAAGAAGTTTTTTTGGTTGGACAAGGGCGTAAGAAAGCATTGCAATAAAGTTTACTTGCCAAGCTCCTAAAAATTGTGCATTTTGTATCTTTTAGGTTATCCGCAAGCAAGACAATTGCTGTTTTTAAGACGATCGGCCAAGATTGGGCATGATCAAATTAGATCGATATGGGAATAAAGCTTTGAGCGATTACTTCAAGAATGCCGTATTGTGGCTAATAATACTGGGTGTTCTGATTTTAATTTTCAGTAATATCAGTGACCGCAATAAGCCTACTGCAATGAAATATTCAGATTTTGTTGCAGCGGTGAATGCTGGCCAAATTAAGCAAGTCACGATTGACGGTTTAAATATTAGTGGTGAAAAAACTAACGGATCTCAGTTTGAAACTGTTCGTCCACAAGTTGAAGACACTGAACTTATGCCAAGCTTAAACAAGCAAAATGTTGTTGTAGAGGGCACAGCACCACAACGTCAAGGCATTTTGATGCAACTTCTCATTGCTAGTTTCCCTGTACTGTTAATCATTCTGTTATTCATGTTCTTTATGCGTAACATGGGTGGTGGTGCAGGCGGTAAAAATGGTCCGATGAGTTTTGGTAAATCGAAAGCAAAAATGCTTTCCGAAGACCAAATCAAAGTGACTTTTGCTGACGTTGCCGGTTGTGATGAAGCGAAACAAGAAGTTGTGGAAATTGTAGATTTCTTAAAAGATCCTGCAAAATTCAAACGCTTGGGCGCTACGATTCCACGTGGCGTACTTATGGTTGGTCCTCCAGGTACTGGTAAAACGTTATTAGCTAAAGCAATTGCTGGTGAAGCAAAAGTTCCATTCTTCAGCATTTCTGGTTCTGACTTTGTTGAGATGTTCGTGGGTGTGGGTGCGTCCCGTGTCCGTGACATGTTTGAACAAGCAAAACGTCATGCACCATGTATCATCTTTATCGATGAGATTGATGCAGTAGGTCGTCACCGTGGTTCGGGTACAGGTGGTGGACACGATGAACGTGAGCAAACCTTAAACCAAATGCTCGTAGAGATGGACGGTTTTGAAGGTAATGAAGGCGTAATCGTTATTGCTGCAACAAACCGTGTTGACGTATTAGATAAAGCGTTATTACGTCCAGGCCGTTTTGACCGTCAAGTTATGGTCGGTTTACCTGACATCCGTGGTCGTGAACAAATCCTGAATGTACATTTGAAAAAGTTACCTTCAGTCACTGGCGTAGACGTTAAAGTTTTATCTCGTGGTACACCTGGTTTCTCTGGTGCTCAGTTGGCGAACCTTGTAAATGAAGCTGCTTTGTTTGCTGCTCGCCGTAATAAGAACACTGTCGATATGCATGACTTTGAAGATGCGAAAGATAAGATCTACATGGGTCCAGAACGTAAATCAATGGTTTTACGCGAAGAAGAACGTCGTGCAACTGCTTACCATGAAGCTGGGCACGCAATTGTTGCTGAGATTTTACCGGGTACTGACCCTGTGCATAAGGTAACAATTATGCCGCGTGGTTGGGCTTTAGGTGTAACTTGGCAGCTACCTGAACAAGATCAGATTAGCCACTATAAAGACAAAATGTTAAATGAAATTGCAATCTTGTTTGGTGGCCGTATTGCTGAAGAAGTCTTTATTCAGCAGCAATCGACTGGTGCTTCAAATGACTTTGAGCGTGCTACAAAAATGGCACGTGCGATGGTAACGAAGTACGGTATGTCTGACAAAATGGGTGTTATGGTTTACGAAGATGAAAATCAAAATGGATTCTTCGGTAATGTAGGTAGCCGTACAATTTCTGAAGCAACTCAACAACAGGTTGATCAGGAAGTACGCCGTATTTTAGATGAACAATATAAAGTTGCTCGTGATATCTTGGAAAATAATAAAGATATCGCACATGCTATGGTTAAAGCGTTGATGGAATGGGAAACTATTGATCGTGAGCAAATCCGTGACATCATGGAAGGCCGCGAACCTCAACCACCTAAAGTTTATATTGCTGAAAATCCGGTATCGGCATTTGAACCACCGAAAGATGGTCCATCTACTCCACCGCCATTACCAGCGATGAATTAAGTTAAGTAATAAAGAAGCCACAGTCATGTGGCTTTTTTTATTTGTATTAAAACTGGGTAAAGCTGAAAAGAAATCAACAGCATGTAACGTATAGTCTTGCTAAAATAGTCGCTGTTTTTTAACCGGAGCTTTTTATGCAGTTAATATCTTTACCCAAGCAGATTTTACAGTGTGGACAGCTTCAATTAGATTTATCTCAGCCACATGTTATGGGCATTTTAAATGTCACCCCTGATTCTTTTAGTGATGGTGGTAAACATAACCAATTAGACCAAGCGGTTGGCTACGCGCTTAATATGATTGAGCAAGGCGCGACTATTATTGACATTGGTGGGGAATCTACGCGGCCTGGTGCTTCAGAAGTTGCAGTAGAAGAAGAAATGCGCCGTGTGGTGCCTGTCGTTGAAGCTTTATCTCATCATAATATTATTTTATCGATCGACACGAGCCAGCCAGACGTGATTCGTGCAGCAAAAGCAGCAGGGGCGCATATTTGGAATGATGTTCGTGCCTTAACACGTCCGAATGCTTTAGAAACTGCTGTAGAGTTAGATATCCCTGTAGTGATTATGCATATGCGTGGTGAACCAACTACAATGAATCAGTTGGATCAGTACACTGATGTAACACTTGATGTGATGCAAGAGCTGCAACAGCGTATTGATGAGGCCTTGGCTGCCGGGGTAAAAAAGCACAACATTATTGTTGACCCTGGATTTGGTTTTGCAAAAAATGCTCAGCAAAATTTAAAACTATTAAAAGAATTTTGGAAACTTAATGAATTGGGCTATCCAATTTTATCTGGTCTTTCTCGTAAACGGTTTATCGGGGAAACTTTAAAAGGAGCTGTTGCTGATCAGCGTGCTGTAGGAAGTGTTACTGGGCATTTGTTGAGTATTCAGCAAGGAGCGTCGATTGTAAGAGCACATGATGTGAAAGCGATGCATGAGGCTGTTTTAGTTTGGCAGGCTATGCAACAAGCTTGAAATGTAATCTTGGAAAAGTAACTAGATCATTGTCTATTTAAATAAAGTGGAAGAGTGAGTCGGGTAAAAATCTCGTGATTTTTGCGAAAATATGTTATAAGCGGCAAGTTTTTGCTGTTGTGTAATCTTTTGTATGTTCGAAGACCTACTTCTCCCGATGTTTGATGATGAATATTATCCAGATATTTTGGTCGCTGAACTTAAGCAGTTAATTGAACAATTTGCCAAGAAAGTTCAAAAACCTGCTTTAGCTGATCAAGATGTTTATCGATATGCTCATCAGACTGTAAATGAAATTAATGAAATGAAGCCACAGTTTGAAGATCTGGATTCATCGCTTGATGATAGTGCTGCTGATTATATTGCTGAGGCAATGATGATGGTGGTACAGGATGCAGGATTTTTAGATCTTGAAATGGAAGAGCTGGTTATGAATCGAGAGTGGTAATTACTCTCGATTCTCAAAATTTTTGATCGCATCTAATAAATGACATGATGCTCCGAGATGAACTTCAATTACTTTCTCAACTTCTAAAATTAAATTCCCATTCCGCTGTTTATTTACATCTGCTACTACGTTTATCCAATAGTTTTTTTCTTGTTGCTGTAACGCTTTTAAGTGGGTGATTACATCTTGAGATGTTTCAATTAAATAATCATCTTGAGTAATAGAACAGCGTATAAAGTGCCACTGATTATTTTTGAATGAGACTGTGCCGTTAAAAATATCTCCAGCACATGCAATGGATATAAAGAGTAATGTGTTTATAAATATTAATATTCTTATCATAAGTGTCATTTTTAACAGGCATAAAAAAACCAGCTTACGCTGGATTCTTTGTAGCACCAAATTCAATAGTTGAAAATGGTGCCCGGGGCCGGACTCGAACCGGCACGCTTTGAGGGCGGGGGATTTTAAATCCCCTGTGTCTACCTATTTCACCACCCGGGCATGTGCGCAATAATAGAGGACAAGTACGCGATTGGCAAGAGAAAATCAGAGAGTTTGCTTTATTTTCAATCAGTTCTTATTTGTATTTATATAAATTAATCAATTTTTGTCATGATTTGTTCATCAAACTGAGATCAGCTGTTCATCTTATGTACTTAAGTTTAAAGCACTCATTGCTTAAAACTTAGAGAATTTTATGTCAGAGAAAATTTCACGCCGAGAATTAATTCAAAAAAGTCTATTCGGTTTTGGGGCTTTATCTATGCCGGTTGCTTTTACAGGTTGTAACGACAGTTCCGATGATGAAAGTCCACAAATACAAGCAGAGTTTCTTCATGGTGTCGCAAGTGGAGACCCGTTGCAGGATAAAGTCATCTTATGGACACGTGTAACACCTACAGACTTAGGAGTGCGCTTAAAAGTTGTGTGGGAAATTTCAACCGATAATCAGTTTAAACAAAATTTAAAGACGGGAATGGTTGAAACAAGCAAGACTGATGACTTTACAGTGAAAGTTGATGCCACTGGTTTGCAAGCAGATACGGTGTACTACTACCGTTTTAAGTTTGGAAGTAAGGTCTCACCAGTAGGGCAGACGAAAACATTACCAACATCGACCAATAAAGTAAGCTTTGCAGTATGTTCTTGCTCAAACTATCCTGCGGGTTACTTTTATGTTTATCGTGAAATGGCAAAGCAGAATGTCGATGTCATTATTCATTTGGGTGACTATATTTATGAATATGGTTCAGATGGCTATGCGACAGAGGATGCTGCAAAACTAGGTCGTACGTTACCTGCTGACAATAATAAAGAAATTATTAAATTAGATGATTATCGCAAACGCTATGCACTTTATCGTCAGGATAAAGATTTACAGGCAGCTCATCAGCGCCATCCTTTCATTGTAATTTGGGATGATCATGAGTTAGCGAACGATGCGTGGCGTGATGGTGCAGAAAACCATCAAAGTAACGAAGGGTCTTTCTCAGATCGTAAATTAGCTGCTCTACAAGCTTATTTTGAATGGATGCCGATTCGTCCAGTTTCTAGTACGGACCATTTAAATATTTATCGCCAGTTTAACTTTGGCTCACTTGTTCAATTAACCATGCTAGATACGCGTATTATCGCGCGTGATAAGCAGCTTGAATATAAAGACTACATGGCAGCCTCGGGCTTGGATATTGCAAAATTTCAAGCAGATTTAACAAATCCGGCGCGTACTTTAATGGGATATACGCAAAGAGATTGGTTGGTCGATAAATTAAAGCAATCTACAGCAACGTGGAATGTAGTAGGGCAACAAGTCTTAATGAGTAAAATGTGGATTCCAGCTGAGTTATTGGCATCGTTAGGGCAAATTACTTCAGGAGGAACTTCATCTGAAGCACTTGCTAAGATGAACGCACAAATTACCGAGTTGGTCACTTTAAAACTTCGTTTACAACAAAATGATCCAACATTAACAGCTCAAGAAAAAGCAAGGATTATGACGGTGGCACCTTACAATCTGGATGCTTGGGATGGTTACTATGCTGAGAGAGAGTTTGTATACGATAAATTGGCAGAGTTTAATAAAAAGATGATTGTACTAGCAGGAGATACGCATAATGCATGGGCATCTTACTTGTATAGTCAAAAAGGAAAATATGTTGGAGTTGAACTTGCGACGAGTTCTGTATCATCTCCTGGCTTAGAAAAATATTTAAGTATTCCTTTGGCACAGTTACAGCAGTTTGAATTTGCATTTACTACATTAATTGATGAATTGGCCTATTGTAATTTAAACCAACGAGGATACTTGCTGGTTACTTTGGATCAGGCTCAAGTTCACTCGGAATGGGTATTTTTAGATTCTATTAAAAATGCTGAATATCAAATCGATTCAAGTAGACAAAATGATATTGTATTGGATCTGAATTTGATGCCGTTAAAACAAGGTCAAAAGACGGCTTAAAATTTTAGAAAAATAGAGGGTTACATAGTAGCCCTTTTTTTTAGGCATAAAAAAACCAGCTTACGCTGGATTCTTTATGACACCATATTCAGTACTTGAAGATGGTGCCCGGGGCCGGACTCGAACCGGCACGCTTTGA
The DNA here is from genome assembly GCF_044538495.1 of Acinetobacter sp. ABJ_C4_1. Taxonomy (NCBI): domain Bacteria; kingdom Pseudomonadati; phylum Pseudomonadota; class Gammaproteobacteria; order Moraxellales; family Moraxellaceae; genus Acinetobacter; species Acinetobacter sp. ABJ_C4_1. The sequence continues at coordinate 28,384 of NZ_JBIUCQ010000018.1, forward strand.
GGGCGGGGGATTTTAAATCCCCTGTGTCTACCTATTTCACCACCCGGGCTTTACCAAATTTGGAGGCGGAGGTCGGAATCGAACCGGCGTCCACGGAGTTGCAGTCCGCTGCATGACCACTCTGCCACCCCGCCTACATTTGGTGATGCACATATTAGCAACCTTTACAGAAAAAACAATACTGTTTTGAGCGAAGATGCACATAAAAACAGCATCTAGAATAAAATTGTCGAAATTATCATGTATTATTAGCACATTAAATTCATGTCTACCTTGGAGATGTGCTGTGGCATTGGTTTTAGACGGTCGTGCATTAGCAAAGCAAATTGAAGAAAATTTGTTGGTACGTGTTGAAGCTTTAAAAGCAAAAACAGGTCGTACCCCGATTTTGGCGACTATTTTAGTTGGAGATGATGGTGCATCTGCAACTTATGTACGTATGAAAGGTAATGCCTGCCGCCGTGTAGGTATGGATTCATTAAAAATCGAATTACCACAAGAAACGACAACAGAACAATTATTAGCTGAAATCGAAAAGCTTAATGCCAATCCAGATGTTCACGGTATTCTTTTACAACATCCAGTTCCTGCACAAATTGATGAGCGTGCGTGTTTTGATGCGATCTCATTAGCAAAAGATGTTGATGGCGTAACTTGCCTTGGTTTTGGCCGTATGGCAATGGGTGAAGCTGCATATGGTTCAGCGACTCCTGCTGGCATTATGACGATTCTTAAAGAAAACAATATCGAAATTGCTGGCAAACACGCAGTTGTAGTTGGCCGTTCAGCAATTTTAGGTAAACCAATGGCAATGATGTTGTTGCAAGCAAACGCAACGGTAACGATTTGTCATTCACGTACACAAAACTTACCTGAGCTTGTGAAACAAGCTGACATTATTGTTGGTGCTGTAGGTAAAGCTGAACTTATTCAAAAAGATTGGATTAAACAAGGTGCAGTTGTTGTAGACGCTGGTTTCCATCCACGTGATGGCGGCGGTGTTGGCGATATTCAATTACAGGGTATTGAAGAAATTGCTTCTGCTTATACGCCAGTACCAGGTGGTGTTGGTCCAATGACAATCACAACTTTGATTCGTCAAACTGTAGAAGCTGCTGAAAAAGCTTTAGGTTAATTTATTCATGATGGCGTCCTAGCATTTAATGCAAATGTTAGGACCTCGTATGCTATTTTTCTTTCGGGATGAGTAGCGGCTATGCAAGACCAAAACCGTTGCTGTAATTAATACAGTTGAATTGAACTAACGTATTTTTTAGTAACTAAAGGCTATCATGTTATAAGCCTCTGTTTTAGTCTTGCTCGCGATGTAGTTGATCAAATAGAAATTATAAACTGTTGAGCTTATTTATGAGCTGCACCTTTCAATTGCCCAAAGCCCCAGAACATTTACTTCAAGCCTTACATGAAGTGATTCCTCATTGTGAATTAATGGCACAACAGTTGCCTGAAACGCCAATCTCTTTATGGCTGATTCCACCAGTTTTTCCGACTGATCGTTTAGATGATGAAGTCATTCGCCGTATTTGGAATGACACGCCATATTGGATTTTCTGTTGGGCATCTGGTCTGGCGATGGCTCAGTGGATACTTGCAGAGCCGCATCATGTTAAAGATAAAGTGGTATTAGATTTTGGCGCGGGTTCAGGTGTAGTTGCTATTGCTGCGAAAATAGCTGGAGCAAAACGAGTAATCTGCTGTGACATTGATCAGGTTAGCTTAAATGCTTGCCGTGAAAATGCATTGCTTAATGGTGTAGAACTTGAATATTTGGACGATTTATATAAAGCTGAACAAGTCGATATTTTATTGGCAGCCGATGTTTTATATGACCAATGTAATCGTTTCTTTTTAGATGAGTTTTTAAAATTTGCACCAGAAGTTTGGGTAGCAGATAGCCGAGTTAAAAATTTTAGTCATCCAAAATATGAAAAAATTGAAGAAAGAAGTGCTACTACGTGGCCAGATCTGGATGAAGCAAGAGAATTTAGAAACGTAAGTTTTTATAAGACGCTGTAAAAGAACAGCGTCTTTTTTTATATTATGAACAAGTATAACGAACCACTTTTAACGTGCTTGGGCGAGCTTCAAGTGCTTGGCGAGTCGCATAGTCTTCACCATTATTTAAACTAGGTGTGTTTGATAAACCGAAAGAAGCACGAGTTTCACCGAGTTGAATTCCATACTGCTCATCTTTAGCTGGGTTTGGAATTTCGTTGATACTTAAAATTGATAATTTATAAACTTTCTGAGCACCTAACACATTCTGACAAGCACGTTGTAATTTACGCTCATCAAGTTGCTGGTTGCTACGACCAGCTAACGTATAAGCTAAAGTCGCTGAAGTTTTAGTTTGGTTTTCAATCTGATAGCCAGTTGAACCATTATATTGGCGAGGTGTAGTCTGGCAAGCAGTTAAAATAAACATACTACTTAATGCCAAACATAAAATACTTTTATTCATCAGTATCGTCCTTATTTTCTTATATGAAGTATCTCATAAAATAGAAGTGTTGTTTGTGCTTATTCGCTTGCTTAGAGCCAATATTGACTGACGATATTGGCTCTAATTGTAAAATATTAATGCTCTTTAATTTTTGAATGATGCTTGGTGTCTTTCATAAATATATAGATCAGTAATGAAATGAAAATCATAATACTGACATAAATAAAGAACCATGATTCATGACCAGCTTCTTTGAAACTTAACGCGAAAAACTCGGCTGTACCACCAAATAAAGTATTGGCAATTGCATAAGGTAAAGCCACACCCAAAGCTCGAATATGTGCAGGGAAAAGTTCGGCTTTTACGACAGCGTTAATTGAAGTGTAGCCGGTTACCATGACCAGTCCACCTAAACATAACCAGAATGCTGTCCAGTAGTTATGCGTGTTTGCGAGTGCATCGAATAAAATGTAGGTGAATAAAACACCTGTTACTCCGAATGCAATCATAAGCGGTTTACGGCCAATTCGATCTGATAAGGCACCTGCCAATGGCTGTAAGCACATAAAGATGAATAGGGCTAATGTGGTAATTTGAGTCGCTTCAGGTTTAGTAAAACCAGAAGTATTCACTAAATATTTCTGTAAATAGGTGGTGTAAGTATAGAAAGCTAAAGTACCGCCAGCAGTTAAAAATAATACGGTGAAAGCTTCTTTTGGATAATGTTTAAATAAAGCAAACATGCCTGATTTCGGCTGGTCTGTTTCTGCTTGTGCATTTTTAAAAGATTGGGTTTCCATTAAACCACGGCGAATACGGAACACTACAATGGCTAAAAGAGCCCCGATGAAAAATGGTACACGCCATCCCCAGTCGTGTAATTGCTGCTCTGTAAGTACCATTTGTAAAATGAGAAGTACACACAAGGCAGTGAGCTGTCCGGCAATTAAAGTGACATATTGAAAACTAGAGAAAAAACCACGTCGGTCTTTTTCTGCCATCTCACTTAAATAAGTGGCGCTTGCACCATATTCACCGCCTACGCTTAAGCCTTGAATTAAACGTGCAACAACCAGTAGTAATGGGGCAAATACACCAATGTTTTCATAAGATGGTGTAACTGCAATGAGTAGAGAGCCAACACACATTAAAGTAACGGAAAGTGTAAGACCTGCTTTACGTCCTTTACGGTCTGAATAAATCCCCATAATCCATGCGCCGATGGGACGCATAAGGAAGCCTACTGCGAAAATTGCAGCTGCTTGAAGAAGTTGAGCAGTTTGACTTCCTTTTGGGAAAAAGGCATGAGCAAAATAGAGCGTAAATGCGGCATATACATACCAGTCGTACCATTCGACAAGGTTACCGGCAGAACCGCCCAAAATTGATTTTAGACGAGTTTTTGTATCTAAATTAGAATGCGGAGTTGTTGCGGTAGAAGGTTGATCAACCATGAGTCGCTCCATGTTTCGCTTGGGTTGAATGCTAAAAAAGAGAAGTTTTATTCCGTTTTTACATATTATCCAGAGGAGTATTTCACTTTATTTTTTTTATGTCTGTAAAACAATGTTTATTATTTAAGCAAAGGAATAAGTTGAATATTTATGTGATTTCAAATTAGCCGATCAGTTCATTTTGATGATCTTATTCGGATCTTTGGCCTATTATTTTTTCCAAGTAGTAAAAACTGATAAAGAATGAGTAATGTTTGGACGAAGAAAACCTATATCTCTTAAAAATAATGATATATTCCAAAGAAAATTTTAAATAAATACAGTTAGGCATGATGTCTTAGCATTGTGGACTAGATGTGTGTGGATAATGAAAGGGACATTCAGATGTCAAATTGCCCGAAAAAATATATTGTTGCTTTTGATCAGGGAACAACAAGCTCAAGAGCAATTGTTTTAGACCATGATGCGAATGTTGTTAGTATTGCTCAAAAAGAATTTACCCAAATATATCCTCAGCCGGGTTGGGTTGAGCATGACCCTATGGAAATTTGGGCAACACAAAGTGCGGTATGGGTAGAGGCATTGGCTCAAGCTGGCATTAAGAGCGAACAAGTTGCGGCAATTGGGATCACAAATCAGCGCGAAACCACAGTTGTTTGGGATAAAAAAACAGGTAAGCCGATTTACAATGCGATTGTTTGGCAGAGCCGACAGACGACTGAAATTTGTAATCAATTGCATAAAGCAGGTTGGCAAGAATATATACGTAAAACAACGGGTTTAGTCATTGATCCTTATTTTTCGGCCACAAAAATTAAATGGATTTTAGACCACGTTGAAGGAAGCCGTGAGCGTGCTGAGCGAGGAGAGTTGTTATTTGGTACGGTGGACACATGGTTAATCTGGAAATTAACCAATGGCGCTGTTCACGTCACTGATTTTACCAATGCTTCACGAACCATGTTGTTTGATATCGAAAAGCTTGAGTGGGATGAAAAACTTTTACAGGCCTTAGATATTCCTAGAGCAATGTTACCTGAAGTTCGTAGTTCATCTGAGATTTATGGGTATACACATACCATCAGTGGGCAAGAAGTAGGGATCCCAATTGCAGGAATTGCAGGTGATCAACAAGCTGCGCTTTTTGGTCAAATGTGTGTTGAGTCAGGACAGGCTAAAAATACTTATGGTACTGGTTGTTTTCTTTTAATGAACACGGGTAAAAAGATTGTCCGTTCAGAGCATGGATTACTCACAACTATTGCATGTGGTGCGAGTGGTGAGGTGAACTATGCCTTAGAGGGCGCTGTATTTAACGGTGGTTCTTGTGTACAGTGGCTACGTGATGAGTTAAAGGTCATTAAGAATGCTAAAGACTCAGAGCTTTATGCAACACGTGTAAAAGACAGTAATGGTGTATATGTGGTTCCTGCTTTTACTGGGTTGGGTGCACCGTATTGGGACCCGACAGCTCGTGGGGCAATCTTTGGTCTGACACGTGGAGCCAGTATTGAACATATTATTCGTGCAACTTTAGAGTCTATTGCTTACCAGACAAAAGATGTACTTGATGCTATGCAGCAAGATGCAGAAGAAGAGCTTCGTACGCTCCGTGTTGATGGTGGAGTAACGGAAAATAATTTCTTGATGCAATTTCAGTCCGATATTTTAGCGACACCAGTCGAACGCCCAATAATGAAAGAAACTACCGCTTTGGGTGCAGCTTTCCTTGCAGGGTTGGCAACGGGTTTCTGGCAAGATCTTCACGAGTTAAGAAATAAATCTGCCATAGAAAAGGTATTTGAGCCAAAAATGTCTGCTGAACAATCTGTTCTGATTTATAAGGGTTGGTTAAAAGCAGTAAAACGCAGTCAAAGCTGGGCAGAGGACTGATTTATTCTTTAACGAGTTAAATTAAAAGTAGAGTAATCAATTAATGGCTAACTAAATGCTTGCCAATTCAAATTTGATTATTCTACTTTTTAGATTGTTGTTTCATCAATTTGATGTTTTAATTTTTATAAGATCAACAATAAAAAGAATATGAGAAATGACAATACAATCTAATGATTATTCAAAAGTATATGATATTGCCGTAATTGGTGGCGGTATTAATGGCGTCGGTATTGCTAATGATGCAGTAGGCCGTGGATTATCGGTATTTTTATGTGAAAAAGATGATTTAGCCAGTCACACCTCATCTGCTAGCAGTAAATTAATTCATGGCGGTCTACGTTATTTAGAACATAAAGAATTTAGACTGGTCAGAGAAGCATTAGCAGAGCGAGAAGTGTTGTTGGCTAAAGCGCCACATATTATTGCACCAATGCGTTTTATTATGCCTCATCGACCGCATTTACGTCCTGCGTGGTTAATTCGAGCGGGCCTATTTTTTTATGATCATTTGGGAAAACGAGAAAAATTATTAGGTTCAAATCTTATTTATTTCAAAGAAGATAGCCCTTTAAAGCCAGCTATAACGCGTGGCTTTGAATATTCTGACTGTACTGTAGATGACGCACGTCTTGTTGTATTAAATGCGCTACAAGCTAAAGAGCAGGGTGCCAAAGTCGTGACACGAACACGATGTGTGAAGGCTTATCAAGAACAAGAATTGTGGCACTTGGAATTACAAAGTGGAGCTGAGGTTTATCAGATACGTGTAAGAGCTTTAGTAAATGCAGCTGGTCCTTGGGTTGAAGAAATCATTAGTGAAAACCTAAATTTAAGATCGCCTTATCAAGTCCGATTGATTCAAGGAAGTCATATTGTTGTGCCAAAGCTATATGACTGTCATAAAGCCTTTATTATGCAAAATGAAGACCGACGCATCGTTTTTGCCATTCCTTATTTAGAAAAATATACCCTAATTGGTACAACAGATCAGGAATACACAGGTGATCCACAAAAGGTAGAGATTACCGATGTAGAAATAGATTACCTTTTGACAGTCACAAATTCACATTTTAAAAAGCAGTTAACGCGAGCAGATATTGTAAGTCAGTACTCAGGTGTACGTGCTTTATGTGATGATGAGTCTGATAACCCTTCGGCAATTACCCGTGACTATACTTTAGCACTACAGGCAGAAAATACTAACGCACCATTGTTATCAGTATTTGGCGGCAAGATTACGACCTATCGAAAACTGGCTGAGGCTGCTTTAGAACATCTGTCTCCGTTCTTTAGTGAAATGGCAGAGGAGTGGACTGCCAATAAGCCATTACCAGGTGCTGAGAACTGGACCACACTAGATGATTTAATCAACCAGATTCAATTACGTGTAAGTGGAGTTTCAGAATCCCTTGCCAAACGTTGGGCACATGCATATGGCACAAGGGTTTGGAACATGCTTCAAGAACGAAATGCTATAGAACAATTGGGGCAAAATTTTGGTCACGATTTATTTGAATGTGAAGTTAAATATTTATGTGAATATGAGTGGGCAAATACTGCAGAAGACATACTCTGGCGAAGATCTAAATTGGGTTTAGCGTTTAATGAGAAACAGATAAAAGTGTTAGAAGCTTATTTATCTGAACGTCGACTAAAAGATGATGCTGCATAATAAAAAAGGCCGCATAAAGCGGCCTTTTTTATATTGAGCAATTAGAAGCCAGTTTTTACAGCTTCAAGTAATGCTGCTTGACGTTCTTTTAATGCTTTTGGTAAGCGCTCACCAAGTTTATTGAATAACTCAGTGTGGCTTTCAATTTCAGTAACCCATTGGTCTTTATCTTGAGTAGTGATAAGGTCAAATTGTTCTTTACTGAACTCAGTGCCTTTCCAGTTCAAGTCTTCATATGTTGGAACAAAACCGATTGGTGTTTCAACAGCGTTTGCACGACCTTCACAGCGGTCAATGATCCACTCAAGAACACGCATGTTTTGACCGAAACCAGGCCATACGAAGTTGCCTTCAGCATCACGACGGAACCAGTTTACGTTGAAGATTTTCGGTAATTTGTTGCCAGAAGCTTCAGCTTTCTCGCTTACTTTTGCACCAAGGCTTAACCAGTGGTCAAAGTAGTCAGCCATGTTGTAGCCAGCAAATGGAAGCATCGCGAATGGGTCACGACGAACGATACCTTGTTGACCAACAGCAGCAGCAGTAGTTTCAGAACCCATAGTTGCCGCTTTATATACACCGTCAACCCAGTCAAAAGCTTCAGAAACTAAAGGAACTGTATCTGCACGGCGACCACCGAAGATGAATGCAGAAATTGGAACACCTGCTGGGTTTTCCCAATCAGCATCGATAGATGGACATTGACCTGCTGCAACAGTGAAACGCGCATTTGGATGTGCTGCTTTTTCGCCGTTTACGTGAGGTTGACCTTTCCAGTTTGTTAAGTTTGTTGGAACTTCTTTAGAAAGACCTTCCCACCATACTTGACCATCTTCAGTTACTGCTACGTTTGTATAGATAACATCTTTATGAAGAGTTGCCATACAGTTCGGGTTAGTTTTGGTATTTGTACCAGGAGCTACACCGAAGAAACCAGCTTCAGGGTTAATCGCATATAAGCGGCCGTCTTCACCTGGTTTGATCCAAGCAATATCGTCACCTACAGTTTCGATTTTCCAACCTTCATAACCTGCTGGTGGAATTAACATCGCAAAGTTTGTTTTACCACAAGCAGATGGGAATGCAGCAGCGATGTAGTGTTTTTCACCTTGAGGGTTAGTTACACCAAGAATAAGCATGTGTTCAGCTAACCAACCTTGTTCGCGGCCCATGACAGAAGCGATACGAAGAGCTAAACATTTTTTACCAAGTAATGCGTTACCGCCGTAACCAGAACCGAAAGACCAGATTTCACGAGTCTCTGGATAATGAACGATATATTTCTCTGAGTTACAAGGCCAAGCAACGTCTTTTTGACCTTCAGCAAGTGGAGCACCTACTGTGTGTACACAAGGAACAAATTCGCCGTCTGTACCTAATACGTCATAAACTGCTTTACCCATACGAGCCATTTTGCGCATGCTAACAGCAACGTAAGGAGAGTCAGTTAACTCGATACCGATATGAGCAATATGGCTACCTAAAGGACCCATAGAGAAAGGAACAACGTACATCGTACGGCCTTCCATTGAACCTTCAAATAAACCATTTAATTTTTCACGCATAACAGCTGGATCTTCCCAGTTGTTTGTCGCACCAGCATCTTCTTTATTTTGAGAGCAGATGTAAGTACGATCTTCAACACGCGCAACGTCAGATGGGTCAGAATTTGCAAGATAAGAACCAGGATGTTTTTCTTGGTTTAATTTCTGCATGGTGCCGTTAGCGATCATCAAGTCGATTAGACGTTGATACTCTTCTTCGCTTCCGTCACACCATTCGATTTTTGCTGGTTTGGTTAAGTTTGCAATTTCTTCAACCCATGCTATAAGCTTAGGATGACGAACGAATTCTGGTGCGTTCACTGTGGTCATGGTGAGGCCTATTCAAAATATGTACAACGTACAAGTCTATTCATTGGGGTACAATGAAAGATCAAATAAAAAAGTGGCTGTATTAAAGCATAAAATCATAAAAAAAATAAGACTAAAGACTAACAATTAGATATTTGGAATTCCGATCATTTTTTGATGAAAATCATTTGTTTATAGTTTTTTATAAGGTTTTTACTTTTATATTTTTATGTTGTATGTGTGTTATTTACTTAAATTATTTTGTTTTAAATCAACAAATTAACTCTTAAATTCTTCTTGAGAATTATTATTGATTAAACAAATGAAGATCATTCAAAATTTACATAAAGAGACTTTTAATAGGTGGTTTTGTGTACAAAATAGAATAAACATCCCACTTTACGATAATAAAATGCGGCCTTTGAAACCTCTTTCGATCATCTATAACGAAAAATCAGGATTTCATGCTTCAAAACATGAAGATGTTTATGAGCAACTGATGACTTTACTCACTGAACATGGTTTTGAGATACAAGTTTTTGAATTAAATGAAAATACATTGTTTGATGATCTGATGAATAACGTGATTCATCGACATTCACAAAACGAAAATATAGGGGTAGTTGTTGCAGCAGGGGGAGATGGCACTTTAAATGCTGTTGCATCTAAACTTAAAAATACCTCTATTCCAATGGGAATTTTGCCTTTGGGTACTTTTAATTATGTGGCTAAAGTTTTAGATATTCCGCTAGATCTTTTGGACGCTGCCGAAGTTATTGCTACTGGCACACCTCGATCGGTTCATATAGCCGCCATCAATGATCATATTTATTTGAATAATGCCAGTTTAGGTCTATACCCACTCTTTATTAAAAAGCGCGAACTCTACAATAAATATTTAGGAAGACTTCCTTTACACGCTTATACCTCAGCTTTAGATGTTTTATTAAGAGAAAATAAGTCAATGAAGCTATCTATAACAGTAGATGGAAAAAAATATCCCGTTAAAGCGCCTCTAATTTTCTTTGGCAATAACCAACTACAGTTGTGTGATATGAAACTCAGGATTGCAGAGTGTGCGGCGCAGGGAAGAGTGGCTGGAGTTGTAATTACAAAAAGTGATAAGCTGAGTTTGCTGCATATGCTTTGGCAATGGGTTCAAGGTAAAGTTGAAGATGCAGAAGACGTATATAGTTTTTGTGCAGATCATGTTGTGGTGGAATGTGCAAAGAAATCGAAACTCACAGTTGCTTTAGATGGTGAAATCATAGAGATGAAACCACCTCTAAATTTCACTGTAGAAAAAAATGCTTTAAATATTATGGTGCCGAATGTTATTACATCTGTCTGATTTACACTTTGGGACAGAAAAAAAAGAGTGTTTAGAGGCAATAAGACATTTTTGTATTCAGCAAACGCCTGAAGTGATTGTCGTGAGTGGCGATGTTACTCAGCGTGCTAAATATGAACAATTTTTTAAATGTCGGCAGTTTTTAGATAGCCTCAATATTCCTTATCTTGTGGTGCCTGGAAATCATGATATTCCTTTGTATCATGTCTGGAACCGTTTTTTTTCTCCATTTACCCGATATCGATATTTCTTTGGTGAACTAGAGCCGACTTTAGAAACCGAACATTTCTATATTGTTGGGGTAAACAGCATACGTCGTCGTTATCACACACGTGGGCATATTTCGATTGAACAAATTCAAGATACTTATGAGCGTTTAGAAAAAGCCCCAAAAGATAAAATAAAGCTGGTGGTTTTTCATCAACCTTTTTATACACCACCCGATAATAAGCATGGCATAAAGGATTGTCCCGTTTTGGGAAAAATTGCTTTAGAAAAGTGGAGTACAACCGGATTATTTGGAATGCTGCATGGTCATCTTCATAAAACGGCTATATATGATTTAACTCAGATTTACCATCTGGAAATAGACCATCCTATATATGATATTCATGCGGGTACAGCAACTTCTACTCGTTTATATCATCACAATCTGAATAGCTTTAATACAGTTTCAAATACAGGAAAGATTCAGCATTACTGGTTCAATGAACAGTTGGCTGAATTCATTTCAGATTGATTTGGTTTAGATGAGATTAAATATTTGATTGTTTAAAAAATATTCAAAAAAGAAGAAAATTTTTCTTATTTCCCCTTGAAGCCATTTTTTTCATCCCCACAAAAGTGACATCTAAATATTTTGTTATTGCTCTGGATTAAGGCAATAACGATTAATCAAAAAGACTAAGTCTGATGGAGTTAATTATGAGCAACATTCGTCCATTACATGATCGCGTTGTGATTCGTCGTGTAGAAGAAGAAACCAAAACTGCTGGTGGTATTTTATTGCCAGGTTCTGCTGCTGAAAAACCATCTCAAGGTGAAGTAATTGCAGTAGGTAATGGTCAAATCACTGATAACGGCGTACGTGCTTTGGATGTTAAAGTTGGTGACAAGGTGTTATTTGGTACTTATGCAGGTACAACAGTTAAAGTAAACGGTGAAGAACTCTTAATCATGAAAGAGTCAGACATCTTAGCTGTATTAGAAGGCTAATTGATCCATAACTCAATTCATTATCAGATTCAGTATTTAAAAAGATTCGGAGTTTAATATGTCAGCTAAAGACGTAAAATTTGGTGATTCAGCTCGCTCAAAAATGATTGCAGGCGTAAACGTACTTGCAGATGCGGTTAAAGTGACTTTGGGTCCTAAAGGCCGTAACGTTGTGATCGACCGTTCTTTCGGTGCGCCGCACATCACTAAAGACGGTGTAACTGTTGCTAAAGAAATTTCATTAAAAGACAAGTTTGAAAACATGGGTGCTCAACTTGTTCGTGAAGTTTCAAGCAAAACTAACGACATCGCAGGTGACGGTACAACAACTGCGACTGTACTTGCTCAAGCAATTTTAAACGAAGGTATCAAATCAGTAACTGCTGGTATGAACCCGATGGATTTAAAACGCGGTATCGACATTGCAGTAAAAACTGTAGTTGAAAATATCCGTTCTATTGCTAAACCAGCTGATGATTTCAAAGCAATTGAACAAGTTGGTTCTATCTCTGCTAACTCTGATACTACTGTTGGTAAACTTATTGCTCAAGCAATGGAAAAAGTAGGTAAAGAAGGCGTAATCACTGTAGAAGAAGGTTCTGGCTTCGAAGACGCATTAGACGTTGTAGAAGGTATGCAGTTTGACCGTGGTTATATCTCTCCGTACTTTGCTAACAAGCAAGATACTTTGACTGCTGAACTTGAAAATCCATTCATCCTTCTTGTTGACAAAAAAATCAGCAACATTCGTGAATTGATTTCTGTTTTAGAAGCAGTTGCTAAAACTGGTAAACCACTTCTTATCATCGCTGAAGATGTTGAAGGTGAAGCGCTTGCAACTCTTGTTGTAAACAACATGCGCGGTATTATCAAAGTGTGTGCTGTTAAAGCTCCTGGTTTCGGTGACCGTCGTAAAGCTATGCTTCAAGACATCGCAATCTTGACTGGCGCAACTGTAATTTCTGAAGAAGTTGGTATGTCTTTAGAACAAGCGACTCTTCAAGATTTAGGTACAGCGCACAAAATCACTGTTTCTAAAGAAAACACAGTTATTGTTGACGGTGCTGGTGATGCTGCTGCTATCGCTGAACGTGTTCAACAAATCCGTGCTCAAATCGAAGAATCTACTTCAGAATATGACCGTGAAAAATTACAAGAACGCGTTGCTAAATTGGCAGGCGGTGTTGCTGTAATTAAAATCGGTGCAGCAACTGAAGTTGAAATGAAAGAGAAGAAAGACCGCGTAGACGACGCTCTTCACGCAACTCGTGCAGCAGTTGAAGAAGGTGTTGTTGCTGGTGGTGGTGTTGCGCTTGTACGTGCTGTAAACGTTCTTGACGGCTTAAAAGGTGCTAACGAAGACCAAACTGCAGGTATCAACATTTTACGTCGTGCGATCGAAGCTCCACTTCGTCAAATCGTTGCGAACGCTGGTGATGAGCCATCTGTAGTAATCAATGCAGTTAAGAAAGGTGAAGGTAACTTCGGTTACAACGCTGCAACTGGTGAATATGGCGATATGCTAGAAATGGGTATTCTTGACCCAGCTAAAGTAACTCGTTCTGCACTTGAGCACGCTGCTTCTGTTGCTGGCTTAATGTTGACTACAGAATGTATGATTACTGACATTCCTGAAGATAAACCAGCTGCTCCAGACATGGGCGGTATGGGTGGAATGGGCGGCATGATGTAATAAACATCAACGTCTAAATAAAAAAATCCCTGCATTTGCAGGGATTTTTTTTATTTCTTATATAAATTAAGAAAAAGTTAAGTTGATATTCTTAAACTTATAGTCAGGAACAGTAGCTGTAGTTCCTCTTTTTTGTTACACCATGCTTATCCTTTTATAAGCATGGTTTTTTTTAGCCTAATAAAATGATAAGCCATGTAACCGCAATAATAGACAGTGCAACAAACTGTGCAGCACTTCCCATATCTTTGGCATTTTTAGAGAGTTGATGTTTTTCAAGGGATACGCGGTCAACTACTGCCTCAATCGCAGAATTGAATAGTTCTACAATAATTGCAAATAGACATACAACGACCATAAGTGCATGTTCGCCACGAGTCACATCTAGGAAAAAGCTAGTAGGGATAAGCACAACATTAATTAAAATAATTTGTCGGAAAGCGGCTTCATTTTTATAAGCTGCCTTAAATCCTGAAATTGAATAACCTGTCGCATTCAAGATGCGCTTAAGTCCGCTTTTGCCTTTGTAGGGAGAATAACTATTCATTCACTTATATTTTTAACACTTTTCATGCATTATATATCGCGGCCCTCAAAAAAAATATTAAATCTTTTTTAAAGATTTTGACTTTATAACTTGATAGAGAAGAAGAGATGAAAAAACTATTTGTAGCATTAGGACTTGTCATGGGTGGCTTACATGTAAGCTATGCAGAACCTGCCTCAGCTCAGCAAGTACCGGGATATTATAAGCATCAATTTGGTAATTACCGCATCACCTCTTTACTTGACGGCACCATTTATTTAGACCCTAAGTTGTTCAAAAATTTGAGTCAGGCTGAGAAGACTAAAATTTTAACCAAGTACGCTGCTGTTAATGAGAAGGGGATTCAAACTTCGGTAAATGCATTCTTGGTAGATGACGGTAAAAGTTTAACGCTTGTTGATAGTGGAGCTTCAAGTTGTTTTGGTCCACAACTTGGCTCAATCGCTAAAAATCTTGAACTGGCAGGCTATCAACTTGCCAACGTGAAAACGGTTTTGTTAACCCATCTACACCCAGACCATGTTTGTGGAATTGCTAAAGATGGAAAAGCAGTATTTCCTAATGCAACGATTTATGCGCATGAACGTGAAGCAGATTACTGGTTAAACCCAGCTTCTGAAAAAACAGTACCAGCAAATCAAAAAGAAAATTATTTAGGCACTGTTAAAAATGTAAAAGCTGCACTTGCGCCGTATGAAGCTAAAAAAGCATTTAAAACCTTTAAAGATGGCGATGTCATTCAAGGTTTTGAAGTGATCAATACACAAGGACATACACCGGGTCACCATAGTTTCCGCTTAAAGAGTAAAGGTCAACAAATTGTATTTGTAGGGGACATTGTCCACTCACATTCTTTACAGTTTGATGCTCCAAAAACTGGTGTAGATTTTGATGTAAATTCTGAGCAGGCAATTAACACTCGTTTGAAAATGTTTGCTGAAATTTCAAATAAACAGCAATGGGTAGCTGCTCCACATTTGCCATTCCCTGGAATTGGCCATGTGTATAAAGTGAATGCAGAACAATACCAGTGGATTCCTTTATATTTTAATAACAGTCTTGATAAGTAAAAAAACAGGGCATTGAATGCCCTGTTTTTTTATTAAGCATTTAACTATTTAGTTGCTTTCTCAAAATTATTGACTGCTTCACGGCCGAGTGCTGGATCATCTGTAAAGACACCATCCACACCTGCTTTGAAATATGCTTCAAACTCTTTTAAAGCACCTGTTGGACAACGGTCAGCAGGTTTATCGCTACATTTTAAAGGCTGTGGTAAGAAGTTATTTTCTGGGCGGAAAGTATAAGGATGTACTTTTAAGCCAGCGGCATGCGCATCTGTAATAAATGAAGTGGTTTGTACTGAACCATCATTATTGAAATTGAGAATATAGTTTTTGCTTGGCCCTACGCCATTTGCATATTTAGCAACATCTTTTAAGCTTTGTGCTGTGGCTAAATCACCATATGTTTTAGACACGCCAGATTCAACAAAGTCGGCTGGTCGAGATGTTTTTGCATCATATAACTGAATGATTTGTGCATGTTTAAGGGTCTTATGAAGATCAAGTTGATCTTTTAAATATTTTAAATTGCTGACTTCAAATGATTGCAAATAGATAGGTGCGATATCACGTGTATATTGATATTTGGCAAGAGTTTTAAGAAGTGTGTCTTCCATAGCCAAATTCTTATTTTTAAAATAAGTCGGGTGTTTAGTTTCGATATATAAGCCAATAATCTTGCCAGTTTTTTTATAATTTGCTTCGGCAAGTTCAATGACTTGTTCGAGTGTCGGAATTGAATAGAGGTCATTGTAAGCTGTATTTGCTGGTCGAAACTCAGGAATACGCTCACGTGCTTTAACTTGTTGTAATTCATTTAGGGTGAGGTCTTCCGTAAACCAACCCGTTAAATTTACACCATCAATATTTTTGGTGGTTTTGCGGTCCGCAAATTGGGCAAGGGTACTGATATTGGTGGTCCCACCAATTTCGTTTTCATGACGCGTAACCAATACACCATCTTTCGTTGACACTAAGTCAGGTTCAATAAAGTCAGCACCATCATCAATGGCTTTTTGATATGAAGCCAAAGTATGTTCAGGACGTAAAGCGCTTGCGCCACGGTGTCCGATGACTAAAATTTTAGGAAGCTGATACTCTGGTGTGGTTGGGGTTGTTTCGGTTTTATCATCGTCATTACAACCGACCAAGCTAATTAAACTTAAGCATAAAAGTGCTTTTCTAAACATAATTCTACTCATATTGTTTTAATTGAAACGACTCAAGTATTGGGATTTAGTTTGACGTGATGATGAAGAATTCATGAATTTTAAGTGACACTATTTAACTGGTTCTTTATTGCTTTGTTGGAAATAGTGAAACAGGCTTTGTTTTTGTCTTAATTACATTTATTGTTTTAATTCCACTTGTCTTTTTTACACCGCTCGTTGATGATCACAAGGTCTCAAAGCGGCATTTTCTCCTGTTAATTAACGACACCATACCGAGCAGCCATGCTATCTAAATTTTTTATTCAGCGCCCCATTTTTGCCAATGTACTGGCGATCATTGTTATGGCTTTTGGTATTTTTTCGGTGATGCATTTGCCCGTAGAACGGTATCCTGATATTGCACCTCCGAAAATTACAGTGTCGGCAAGTTATAGCGGGGCAGATGCACAAACGGTTGAGCAAAGTGTTACCCAAATTTTAGAACAGCAAATACAAGGGATTGATCACTTACTCTATTTTAGCTCATCAAGTGATTCATCTGGGCGTAGCCGAATTACCATTAGTTTCGATAATGGAACCAACCCAGATACTGCTCAGGTACAAGTTCAAAATAGCATTAGTGGTGTCATACGCCGTTTACCCGATGAAGTTCAGCGCCAAGGTGTTACCGTTACCAAGTCTTTAGGCGATACTTTTATGGTGATTGGCTTATATGACTCAACTGGTAAAACCGGAAATATTGAGCTGTCAGACTATTTAACTACGCATGTCGTCGATAACTTAAACCGTATTGAAGGGGTGGGGGAAACAGATATATTTGGATCACAATATGCGATGCGTATTTGGTTAAATCCAGAGAAGTTAAAGCAATATAATTTAATGCCAAGTGATGTTGCGAGCGCAATCACTGCCCAAAACACCCAAGTTGCTGCAGGTGCGATTGGCGATTTACCAGTCATTGACGGTCAATATTTAAATACAAAAGTGACCGCAGGTTCTCGACTCAAAACAGTCGAGGACTTTAAAAATATTGTCGTAAAGTCGAATAAAACGGCGAGTTATGTTTACTTAAAAGATATTGCTAGAGTAGAGCTTGGTGCAGAAAACTATCAATTTTTGAATACGATTAATGGTTATCCTGCGGCAGGGGTAAGTATTTCTTTATCTTCAGGTGCGAATGCGATTCAAACCTCTAAGCTCATTCATCAAACCTTAGATCAGCTTTCAACGAAACTACCAGCAGGCTATAAAATCGTTTATCCGCGAGATAATACGCCGTTTGTTCAAGAGTCAATTAAGGAAGTTGTAAAGACCCTTGTAGAAGCTATTATTTTAGTAATTTTGGTGATGTTCCTGTTTCTGCAAAGCTGGCGCGCCACACTTATTCCGAGTATTACCGTTCCAGTTGTTATTTTGGGTACCTTTGCTGTCTTATATGTGCTTGGGTTTAGTATTAACACATTAACGTTATTTGCACTGGTACTCGCCATCGGTTTATTAGTCGATGATGCGATTGTGGTGGTCGAAAACGTTGAGCGGCTCATGCATGAACAGCACTTAAGCCCTAAAGAAGCTGCAATTGAGTCAATGGGTGAAATTAGTGGTGCCTTAGTCGGCATTACATTGGTTTTAACTGCTGTTTTTATTCCAATGTCTTTTTTAGGTGGCTCAATTGGCGTGATTTACCGTCAGTTTTCCATTACTTTAGTTGCCGCTATGGCATTATCGCTTACGGTTGCACTTATTTTAACGCCTGCATTGTGTGCATTAATTTTAAAACCGAACCCTGAACCTATGCGTTGGGCAGTTTGGTTTAACCAAAAAATTGATCAACTTAAAAATAAATATATCAAGCTTGTTCAAACGAGTATTCACTACAGTAAATCGGTTATTGTGATTTTTGTGGCGCTGATTGCCATTTTTTCGCTGTTCTATAGTGGTTTGAAAAGCGGATTTATTCCTAAAGAAGACCAAGGCATTTTAAGTGTTCAAATTAAGCTAGTAGATAGCGCTCCAATGTCTGAGAGTAAAAAAATTGGTGAGCAAGTTCGTCAATACTTTCTGACTCAAGAAGATAAAAATGTTGATCTGGTTCTAATTCGTTATGGTCGAAATAATGCCGGTACAGGGCAAAACTTAGCGCAAGGCTTTATTGCTTTAAAACCTTGGGATGTACGTACGGCTAAAGAGGACTCGGCTGACGCTATACAAAAGCGCGCAATGAAATATTTCAGAAATTTTAGCAATGCTCAAATTAACGTGACCTTACCACCATCAGTAAATGGTTTGGGTCAAACTGATGGTCTGGATTTTTGGATTCAAGATTTAAATGGTCAAGGGCAAAACTTCTTAGATGGTATGTTCCGTCAGTTACAGGCTCAAAGTAAAAACTATTCAACTTTCGAAAACTTTGATAAGCAGTCTACCAATAGTAAAGCGAATCTGAATATCAAGATTGACCAGAAACAGGCTTTGGCAAATGGTTTGGAACTCTCGGCAATTAATAATACGTTGTCGAGCGCATGGGGCGGAACTTACGTAAATGACTTTATTGATCGGGGCCGTATTAAACGCGTCATGATTCAAGGTGATGCCGAGTTCAGATCTAAACCTGAAGATTTATATAATTGGTCTGTGCGTAATAGCCAAAATGAAATGGTGCCTTTTAGCTCATTTGCGAACTTTAGCTGGGGCGGTGCTCCG
The DNA here is from genome assembly GCF_044538495.1 of Acinetobacter sp. ABJ_C4_1. Lineage (NCBI taxonomy): Bacteria > Pseudomonadati > Pseudomonadota > Gammaproteobacteria > Moraxellales > Moraxellaceae > Acinetobacter > Acinetobacter sp. ABJ_C4_1. The sequence goes on from NZ_JBIUCQ010000018.1 coordinate 47,468, forward strand.
GAAATTGTAAAACGCTATATGGGATATAGTGCTTTACAGTTACAAGCAGATGTTGCGAGTAATAGCAGTTCTGGTCAGGCTATGAAAGATATTGAGCAACTCGTCAACCAGCAAAAAGATATTGGTTTGGCTTGGACAGGTTTGTCTTTTGAAGAACAGAAGTCGACAAATCAGGCCGTCTGGTTATATTTAATTTCGGCAGGTTTTATTTTCTTATGTTTAGCTGCTTTGTATGAGAGCTTGAGCATTCCTGCTGCCGTGATGACCTCTATTCCATTAGGTGTAGGGGGAAGTGTCATTTTCTCTTATATCTTTGGTTTGCCAAATGATGTGTATTTCCAAATTGCACTTCTAACCACGATTGGATTGTCATGTAAAAATGCAATTTTAATTGTTGAGTTTGCTGCATTAGCCCAAGAGAAAGGAAAGAATGCTATTCAGGCCGCTTTAGAAGGCGCGAGTTTACGTTTAAGACCGATTCTAATGACTTCTTTAGCCTTCGGCGCTGGTGTGATTCCACTTGTGTTTGCACAGGGCGCTGGTGCGGTGAGTCGTCAAGAAATTGGTATTAGTATTTTAGGTGGTGTGATGTTTGGTACTGTGCTGGTTTTATTCTTTATTCCGGTTATGTACGTGTTATTACGCTCACTGTTTAAATCGAAAGCTTCGAGTTAAAAGCAAACAATTTAAAAACAGGCATTAAATCAAGTATATTAAGTTTAACTTCTCTTCATATATTTGATTTAGATGCCTCAAGAAAAAAAACTAACACAGCAACAGGTCATCGCATTAGAACGAGATCTGGCTAAATTCGCCACCATGATGGATAGCGCCGTCCGCATTCCTTTTACAAAACAGGGTATTGGTGCCGATGCGGCCCTAAGTACTATTCCTGTTGCGGGTGATGTAGCGGGTTTTGTTCTGACTTGCTATGCCATATATAAAGCCAAGCAAATTGGTGTGCCGCAGCATAAGCTCACTCCCGTCATAAAATTGGCTGTAGTCGATGCTGTGGTGGGTTGTGTTCCAGTTGCAGGGACTATTTTCGATATTTTTATACGCCCTAGTAGAAAAGCATTAGATGTGGTTCATACCCACATACGCGAAGAATATGCAATTCAAAGTGATATGCATGTTGTTCATCCGTATTTACACGAAAAGCTTGAAAAGAAGCAGCAACAGTCAGCCTTCTGGCGTAACCCTGTTGTGAGTTGGCTATGGCTACATATACCCGATTTATTAGGGGTATTAGTGCTTGTTCTGATTGGTTTTGCGATGTGGTGGGGAATTAGTTTTCTTTGGGGACTTGCTCATTCAGCCTAATAAAAAAGCCTCCAAAAGGAGGCTTTTTTATTTAGTGTATTATGGACAATCTAACTGATGTAGAGCTGCCACACGTTGTTCAATTGATGGGTGGGTTTGGAACAAAGCAGCTAAACTAAAGCCTTGTTCTTTACCTTCCGCAATAGCGAACGCTTTCATTTCTTTTGGCATTTGGTCAGGTAACTCTGTTTCAGCTTGCAAACGTAATAAAGCAGAAATCATTGCTTGTTTACCAGCTAAACGTGCACCAGCTTCATCAGCACGGTATTCACGGTAACGAGAGAACCACATCACAATAGCTGAAGCTAGAATACCGAACACGATATCTAGAACCATCGTAATGAGGAAATAACCCATACCAGGGGCTTCGTTGTCTTGACGACCAAAAACATTACGGTCGATAAAGTCACCTACTACACGAGCAAAGAACATCACAAAGGCGTTTACTACACCTTGGATGAGTGCGAGAGTAACCATGTCACCATTTGCAACGTGGCCGATCTCGTGCGCAAGTACTGCACGTAGCTCATCTTTGTTCATACGCTCAAGTAGACCGCTTGAAACGGCAACTAAGGCATCATTTTTATTCCAGCCTGTTGCGAAGGCATTAGACTGATATGAAGGGAAGATACCAACTTCTGGCATATTAATACCAGCACGTTGAGAAAGTTCAGCGACTGTTTGCAATAACCAGCTTTCAGCTTGGTTACGAGGAGCATTTGGGTCAATCAGTTCTGTACCAGTAGTTTTCTTAGCCATCCATTTGGACATAAATAGAGAGACTAAAGAGCCCACCATACCAAACACAAAACAGATGACTAAAAGGTTGCCTAGATTCAAGCCACCCGCGCCATGGTAACTACCGACACCGAAGAGTGACAAAATAATGCCAGCTACAACCAGTACCGCGAGGTTGGTAAGCAAAAACAAACCAATCCGCATCATTGAGAAAATCCTCTTATAAATAAAATATTATCTGATTTATAAATTATAAATCACTCAGCTAATATGCGGCGCTTAGGGGAAAAATTCAAGGAAAAAATAAGGAATCGATACATTCTTTCCTGTGAAAGAATGTATTTAAATTAAACAAGTTATTTATAAGGCCCGTCTAAACGCTCGGGTAGGGGTAATACATCATTACAATTTTTAGACAATGGGCCTCGTTAAAAGATTAACCGCGATACATGCGGTTTTAAACTTTACTCGATTCTAATATGCGCAATTGCTGTTGCGTTATTGGTGACATAAGTACCCGTCGGGGCATCTGTATAAGTGCCATCTGACAATGTCACGATTTGGCGCCCAGAAGAGTATTTAACAGATTTAGCCGATACTTGTTGAGGTGTGGTGGCTTGTGGCGAAACAGGGGGATTTACTGCTTGAGCAGAAATATTTGAGTTACTAAACGATGAAAGGCTTACCCCAGAAGAATATAAGTTTTGATATCGACTAGTTACACGGCGAACATAATCTTGGGTTTCACGAAATGGAGGGATACCACCATACTTATCTACGTTACCTTCACCAGCATTATAGGCAGCAAGCGCCATTTGCGTATTGCCATTAAAACGCTTGAGCAACCAACCTAGATATTTCGCACCAGCAAAGATATTTTGCTGAGGATCATAGGCGTTAGATACATTAAAACGGCGAGCAGTAGCTGGCATCAGCTGCATGAGCCCTTGAGCACCTACTGGAGAGTGAGCATTCACATTAAAACCAGATTCGGTATGCATGACTGCCTTAATTAAACCTTCAGATACACCATGCTGTTGTGCGGCCTGTTTAATAATATGGTCAAACGCATTTTTATTTCTGCTATAGCTCGGTAGGACAGAAGCTTCTGAAGCGCCCCAGTTTGTATAACTATGAATATTACTATCTGGATAGTAAGTCACTTTTACTTTCTTGAGTGAATTGTCATAGCTTTTACGGTTAGTCAGTAAAGTACTGCCATTTTTGTCTTGGTAAACGTACATCTGACCCGCAAAAGTCGGCGTTATACCTACCGAAAAAGTGGTCATCCCCAGTAAACAAGAAAAAAGATATTGAACCGAATTTTTCATTTTATGTTATTCACAATTTTAAGGTATTCGAAACTTGTCAAAGAGTTTATCAAAAAATATTACAGAAAGAAGTTTTGTGTAATTTTTTTTATTTTGGCTGTTTTAAAAAATCAAGCTGTTTTGTTCGAATGATCATCAAAAAAAATTAAAAAAAATTTTTAAAATGATTCTATTGACTTGAATAACTATTTGAAAATTAAAGGTAAAAATCATTGGTTAAAAAATGATCAATTTAAATAAAACCCTTAACAGAAGGTGAAAACAGTTTGTCAAGCACGAAGAAATCCACAATTTTATCCACAGGTTTTGTGGAAAACTGTGGAAAAGTCCAAAAAGTAAGCATTTTGCGCAAAAAATGAACTCATCGGTCAAAATGGAGCACGGCTTTTGCATCATGCCTGAGCATTATGACGACTTCAAGAATTGAAACTATTCTTTTGATGCGATTCCCGTCCGAATCATATAAAATTGCGCGGTATTTTTATTTATGGGTATATCTCGTCTATGTACGCGCCAGTTGAGTCCAACGAAGGATTTAATTTTAAGCCTGAACTTCCAACAAGCTCGGTCTATTATCGTTTGCTTAAGAAGCTTCGCCGTCAAGTTGGACATGCCATTCGTGACTTCAATATGATTGAAGATGGTGACAAGGTCATGGTGTGTGTGTCTGGTGGTAAAGACAGTTATACCTTGCTCGACATTTTGTTGCAGTTCAAACGTATTGCACCGATCAACTTTGACATTGTTGCGGTTAACCTTGACCAAAAGCAGCCGGGCTTTCCTGAAGATGTCTTACCACGTTATATGGAAGAAAATAACATTCCATATTACATTTTGGAAAAAGACACTTATACCATTACCAAGCGTTTAACACCTGAAGGTAAAACATACTGTGCAGTGTGTTCACGTTTACGTCGTGGTTCGCTTTATGGCTTTGCTCAAGAAATTGGTGCCACTAAAGTTGCGTTAGGCCATCACCGTGATGACATCATTGCAACTTTCTTCTTGAACTTGTTCCATGGCGGCAGCTTAAAGGCAATGCCACCTAAGCTTTTGTCGTCAGATAAGAAGAATATTTTGATTCGTCCTTTGGCTTATGTTGAAGAAAAAGACATTATCAAATATGCCGAATTACGTAAGTTCCCAATTATTCCGTGTAACCTTTGTGGTTCACAAGAGAACTTACAACGTGCCATGCTTAATGAAATGCTACGTGAGTGGGATAAACAATATCCGAAACGTTTACACAGCATTTTTGGTGCTTTACAAAACGTATCTCCGTCTCAGTTAGCGGACCGTGATTTGTTTGATTTTGAAGCGCTAGATTCTCAGCGCGAGATCGACTTTAAAGACCCTGAAGAACTTAAAAAACGTTTAGATGTAGTGAACTTAAGTTTTGCTGCTGAATAAAACGATTAAGTAAGTCAATTAAAGGCACTTTATAAACAAGTGCCTTTAATGTATCAAAATACTAAAAAGTGAATGTTCCGTACAAAAAGTCATAGCCCAACCTTAAAATTACATGCTATAACAACGCACAAGCAGAAGTGCTTCATATGATGTTGTCTGGATAGGCAACTAACTAGAGAAATTGAACAAATAAATTTGAGGAAGAATCATGCCTGCATTTTTAACTGATGATTGGTTTGCGACTGTCGAAAAATTAACTGCTGAAGCAGGTGATCTTAATTTGCCACCAGCTCTTGCGAATTTGGCAATTAATTTAGTAGTTACAGATGCTTCTGGAAATACCGAATTAGCGTTAGATGGGGGTAAAATCCAAAAAGGTTTGTCTTCAAATGCCAAAACAACTTTGAACATGGATGCTGAAACTTTACGTAAAGTATTCCTTGAGTTTGATATGGCAGCAGCTATGCAAGCATTTATGACTGGTAAAATTAAAGTTCAAGGCGACATGTCTCAGTTAATGGCTTTACAAACAGCTAAACCAAGCCAAGAACAAAAAGATTTGTTCAAGAAAGTATTAGAACAAACAGCTTAAGTCTAAAAGAATTCATATAAAAAGCTTACCCCAAGAGGTAAGCTTTTTATTGATACAAACAATGAATTTATCAACTTTTAAAAACAATAAAACTAGATATTGATTCGCGTTTGCGCCGTTTTAATATGCTCAAGATAAGCACGAATACGAGTCACGTACTGCACTGCTTGTTTGTATCGACCATTTCGCATTTGATTGCGCTGTAAATAGTCATAGAGATTCACCCACTGGTTTGGGTCTTTCCCTTGAGTTTGTAAGCGCTTCTGGATCTGGTTGACTGCGCCTGGACCCATATTGTAGGCCACAAGGGCATACCAGTTACGATCTGGGAAGGGAATATCACCATACTCACTTAGCATGAGATCATAATATTTCGCACCGCCCTGAATGCTTTGCGCTGGATCGCTACGGTTACTTACACCCATTGCCCGAGCTGTACTGTTGGTTAACATCATTAACCCGCGTACGCCTGTTGGTGAAACAGACTCTGGCTTGAGATACGATTCTTGATAGCTCATTGCTGCAAGCAAATGCCAATCTAAATCGTACTTCGCCGCGCTTTGTTTAAAGCTGGCTTTGTAAATAGGTAAACGTGTACTTATGTCACGTTGAATCGTAGACCAAGACTCAGGTTTTACAACATTACGGTTGTAAAATGAAGCCAGTTGTTGAGTCAGACCATTTTGCTTGCTTTGACAAACAAAACCACTGGCAGTTTGTGTAAGAGGATCATCTGCTTGTTTAAACACCCAGCTTAAATCGGGATTTAATCCATTTTTTTGCAAATTTACGATGTCACCACAACTTGCAGAAAAAGACATTAAACCTTTGTTCTCGATTGAGCTTAAGCTCGCGGTCGTCATGGCAAGATTTGCTTTACCTTGCTGGACCCATTTGAGTGCGGTGGCGTTATCTGCCACGATTTTGAAGTCCAACTTTACATTTAAGCTTTGCGCATAGTTACGAGCCAAGTCATAACCGAAGCCATGTAAAAATTGATCTTCTTTAAAAACAGTAGTTGGGCTTTCTACAGCAACTACGGTTAATGTGTTTGTGTTAACTACAGTATTGTACTGTAGGGTTTTTCCTGCATTGATACTATGAAAGGGAAAAAACATAGTGCTGAGTGCAAGAACTTTCAATGGGAGAGAAGAAAATAAAGAGTTAAGGCTAAGCCTCGACCCAGAACTTGAATTACTGTGCATGTTGTCTCCGCTACAGATAATTTATGCCCTAGAAAGCCAGGCAAAAAGCTGCCATAACTTCTAAAAGTTGATAAATTCAATAAGGGGTGGGCAGTCATGACGTCATTCAAAATGACATGAAATGAAAAAAATAAACTGTGTAGAAAATCTACATAGTTGCTGGTTGGGTTAAAAAATACTCAACATTTAAGATGCGCGCATCATAATATTCAAAAAAAAGATTGTCAAATTTTGAACAATTAAATATTCGATATATCAACATAACAACATGAATTTATTAAGGAAGAAAATTTATACACTTCTGATATGGGTAAATAGGGTATAAAATGCTACATCTTGTAAGCAGTATGTTGTTCATCAGTGGTTTTTTATCATGAAATCTAACTTAATCACGCGGTCAGGACATGACAAATTAGTTGCTGAATTAAAACAACTTTGGCATGAAGAACGACCAGAAATCACCAAGAAAGTGAATTGGGCTGCAAGCCTCGGCGACCGCAGTGAAAATGCCGATTATCAGTACAATAAACAGCTACTGAGAAAAATTGATCGCAGAGTACGTTATTTAGGAAAACGTTTAGAAGAGTTAAAAATTGTTGATTATGCTCCGGAGCAAGAAGGCAAAGTTTATTTTGGAGCTTGGGTCGAAATTGAAAATGAAGAAGGGGAGCAAAAAACCTTACGAATTGTCGGGATTGACGAAATTTATGATCACCATCCTCAGCATATCTCGATTGAGTCGCCAATGGCACGTGCACTCTTGAGTAAAGAAGTCGATGATGAGGTCGAAGTGCATACTCCTTTAGGTAAAAAGCTTTGGTATATCAATGCAATTCGTTATGAAAAGCCTAAAAATGATGAAATTTAAATAGATTTGTTTTTATTTTGAGCGTTTGAATTAAAAATTAAATAAAAGATTTGCCAACTTGCATTTTTGTTTATATTATAGCGCTCGTTGGAAGCGTGGCAGAGCGGTTTAATGCACCGGTCTTGAAAACCGACGAGGGTGTGAGTCCTCCGTGAGTTCGAATCTCACCGCTTCCGCCAAAATTCTTAAAAAGCCCTTGTTAATGACAAGGGCTTTTTTTTATCTATTATTTTATCCCTCAACCGCTTCACCTTAAAACGTGGACTGGAATAGTCCGAATAAAAATAAATCTAATGGCTGTGCATAATAGATGAATCGTATTTAAGCTGAAATTTTAGAAAACACACGACTCTGTAGCTACGCACTACATGCATGATTTTTGACTCTGCTTTTAGTTGTTAATGACAACATCTCTGCGTATTTCTTGATTTTTATTCAATAGTATTTGCCAACTCAATGATTTTTAGTGAGATAAATTCATTCTAATATGCCTGTCATCTCTAAACAATAAGTCCTTTTAATAACGATAAAAGGCTGTTTTAAAATGAAATATTCAGGTGGAATACATGAAAACCAAACATTATTTAACATTGAGTGATGCAGAAGTTTTATTGGAACAAGCACATAAAGCCGCCAATGAAATGGGTCTGAACGTCAGTATTTCTGTTGTTGATGAAACAGGAAGTCTGTTAACTATGAAACGTCTTGATGGAGCATCACCCTTGACGGCTAGCTTTTCTTTGGAAAAAGCCAAAGGCTCTGCAATAAGTAGACTTCCATCAAAAAGCTTGGAGGATATGATTAAGAACGGCCAAATTGGTATTCTTAATATGAGCAGTTTTTCTGGTAGCTTAGAAGGTGGTGAACCGATACTGTATCAAGGGAATCTAATAGGTGCGGTAGATGTCTCTGGTGCTCAATCTTTTCAAGATGCTGAAATTGCACGCTCAGCAATAGATGCTTTTTTAGCACATGTAACTCAATAAATAATAATGCTGTATAAGTAAAAAATTATCAGGTTACGGTCAAAATTAAAAAAAGCAGTAAGATTAATCTTGCTGCGTTTTTTTATGTCTGGTTTATAACGACCCGTGAAGTAAACAAGCTTAGTGCTTTGTAAGTTAAAAAATCTAACTGATTCTAATAAGCTGTATAAGTTGTTAAGAGGGAAACCTGTATTTGCGTATTGGCCAGAGTGGTAGCAAATACGGATATTCAACTATACACACCCTTTTTAGGCAAACGTAACGATTTATCTTTGGATAATTACCCAGAAGTTTCTCTAGATGATGCCCGCTCGCATCATTCAGGATTCTATCAGGAGGCATTAGATCAGACAGCATGATAAGGTTATATGAATGCTAAGTTTGAGGGGGAGGCGGTCTTGGATGTAGTTAATGAGTTTTATAATCGTGATGAACAGGGACAGCCCCTAGACTGATACTTTAAATACGAATGTAGGACCACTGCAAAAGGAATTAGTACAGAGTGTCACGGTACTGAATTAAAGAATCTTAGGGCCGTTTATTACCTATATTCTTATTTTATTTTCATATTTTAATGGAATATATCAGTTTTATATTTTTAATAAGTCTAATCTAAACAACTTTTTTGAAATAAAATCCACAAAAGCTCTGATTTTGGGAGAAAGATGACGGTTTGACGGCCATAATGCCCAGAACTGAACGAGTTCCTGTTCGGCATTATTCAATACAATTTGAAGTTTTCCCTCTTCGAAAGCTTTATGCACCAAGAAATCAGGCATGTAAGCAATCCCGTGTCCATCAATCGTAGCAGTCAATACGGCCTCCATGTTGTTAAACGTTAAGATAGTGTGTAACCGTAGTTGTGACCAGAGGGGATCGGCTGACATCGTCCATGCCATGAGCTTCCCAGTATTTGGAAAGCGATAACGTATGCAGTCATGCTGTTCCAATTCAACAGGTGTGCGTGGGATGCCCCTACGTGCAAGATATGCAGGCGCTGCACACAATACATGACGACACGTTCCTAGCCGCTGCGACATCAGTTTAGAATCTGGCAGATCTCCACTACGTATGACGATATCAAAACCTTCCTTAATGACATCGACAAGTTGGTCATTAAAATCAATGTCTAGCTCAATTTCTGGATAAAGTCGGCGAAATTCAGGTAGCTCAGAAAGTAAGAAGTGGTAACCGATGGTCGGCAAGCTTAATCGCAGCTTACCGCGTGGTGTCTGGATGGCATGCGACAGCATAGCCTGTGCTTCGTCGAGATCGTCCAAGATTGATCGACAACGTTGATAGAACATCTCACCTTCAGCAGTCAAATGAACTTTGCGCGTGCTGCGCTGAAACAATCGTACTCCCATCGCTTGTTCAAGCTTAGCAATACTTTTGCCCACAGCAGATGCGGACACACCGAGTGCGCGGGCAGCACCGACAAAGCTGAGTGCTTCAGCTGTTTTTACAAAGTAGACAATTCCATTAAAGCTATCCATGAAATACCCGATTAATTATAGAATTTTATTCCATTATAAGTGGAATTATATCGTATTTATCTAATATTAAGTCGAAATTATACTCACCATAGCAATTCATTCACTGAAATCATCTTTCTCAGAATAGGTATTTTCATGACAAATACGACTTTCACCACTGACCGAAGCAAAGTACTCATTCTGGTTTCGATTTGCCTTGCTGCGGTAGTCCTGCCATTGAGCTTTACTGGAGGAGTAGTTGCAACGCCTATGATTGGCCATACTTTGGGCGGTAGTGCCACAGCCCTTACATGGATCACCAATGCTTTTATGTTAAGTTTTGGCAGTTTGTTAATGGCCACTGGAGTCTTGGCCGATAAGTTTGGCCGGAAACGTATGTTTATTCTAGGCATGACATTATTCATTATTACTTCGCTGGTTTTAAGCATGTGCTCGACTGTAGTATGGCTTGATGCATTACGTGCCATACAAGGATTCGCTGCAGCGGCAGCGCTGTCTGGTGGTTCATCTGCGCTGGCACAGGAGTTCGAGGGACATGCGCGTACACGCGCTTTCAGTATGCTAGGCACAAGCTTTGGGGTAGGCCTTGCTTTCGGTCCTCTAATGTCTGGTGCATTAATTGACATATTTGGTTGGCCATCAATTTTCTTTGCAATTGCAGGCATTGGTACTGTGGCACTAATTTTAGGAATGTCACAAATGCGTGAAACGCGTGATCCCGATGCGACAGGATTCGACTGGTTAGGCATGCTGACCTTTACAGCGGCCTTGTCGCTTTTCACATTTAGTGTCATTGAGGTGCCTGAAAGTGGCTGGACGAGTCCAAAGGTGATGACTTTATTGGTTGCTTCATTGGTTTTGTCGGTCATCTTTATTTTTATTGAACTACGAGTGACGAAACCAATGCTTGATCTCAGTTTGTTTCGTTATCCACGTTTTATAGGCGTGCAGATGCTGCCTATCGGAACTTGCTATTGCTATATCGTGTTGATTGTACTATTACCGCTGCGCTTTATTGGAGTTGGTGGTTATTCTGAAATTGAAGCAGGTCAGTTGATGCTGGCTTTATCGGCACCATTGCTCGTAATCCCCATGCTGGTTGCTTCGTTGACACGCTGGATCTCAGCCAGTGTTCTGTGCGGAATTGGTTTCGTAATCGCTGCGATTGGGCTTTATTTGCTTGGCTTGATCAACGATGGTCACTCTGGGTATGCTGTCATCATTGCAATGTTACTTATTGGGATTGGCGCTGGTATGCCGTGGGGACTCATGGACGGGCTTGCAATCAGTGTTGTGCCTAAAGAGAGGGCAGGGATGGCGACTGGTATTTTTAATACCACGCGAGTTGCGAGTGAGGGTGTTGCGCTAGCCATTACCGTAGCTTTGCTGTCGACTTTCGCTAGCATGAAGCTACAGTTTTTATTATCAAATAGTGGGAGCTCTGTTACAGCTTTGCGAATCACGGAAGCATCACAGCATATTGCAGTAGGCGATCTCTCTTCTGCATCTGCAATGTTACCTGAGATGAATCGCAACCTTCTTATGTCGAGTTATACCAATGCTTTCCAGAGCCTGACTCATGTTTTGATCGTCATTACTCTCTTGTCGGCTCTTATTGCCTTCTTCTTCTTGAATCGTACATCGCGTACGAATTGCGGTTATTCAGATAATGAGCATATTGAATCAAAGTCAGATACCATATGACGGTCACTTCATTGATTAGTCAGTCTTTGGATATATTGGTATGAGATACAGTAATAGTGTAAACGGTGGAGCACAAGTGCTCCTAAGGAATAATTGAGGTTGTATGGCTTGATATTGTTTTTCCAAATCTGAGCAAATTGTAGGTTGGGGCCGGCTAGGATTACTGGCTCAAGTCAGTCAAAAACCGCCAATCGAAGCTGCTTTGAATTCGATTTGCTACAAAATGAGGTAAAAATTACGTTGTAGCTGATGAACTTTCTGAAAAATTTGCTATCAAGGTTACATTCTCTTTATCTGCTTAAGACAATACGGTTGTTTGCTTTAATTGTAATAAAGCAAATGTAGATGCAAAAAAGATAGTAAAAGTGCACAAGTATTTTTCTTTCCCGCCAGGTGAGATCGCAGAGTTCGTCACCCCCCCTCACCAAATCAAGAACATGAAATTGATCTACTACTGTTAAAGGTGCGAACAGTTCATGATGATTAAAAGATAACCAAATACTTAAAAAGACAAGGGCTTTTTTTATGCTTATAAATTACTAAAGAATAGTCTTACTCTCTTTTATATATTTCTAAGTATGGTCTCTCCCGTTCGTGGGTTTGTTAAAGTCACATTTTCAAGCGCCTGAATGTACCAAGAATTGCTCTTCTTGGTGAGTACAGTAAGAATGAGAGTATCAATTTTATGGGGACCCTGAGGGTGAGCTACGCCCGCAGTTAAGCGACTCCAAAAGTGTGAAATACAGATACCATCACTCATCGGTGTAATGTCTATGAGTTCATTCTCTAGTGTTGAATCGCTATAGATGGTGTCATGAATAGGCTGGTGTAGTGCAACAATTTCATCAACGCCTTTAACGTAATGGCCAAAACGATTAACGAAAGTCGCATCTTGATGAAAAAGAGCAGCAAAGGCCTTCATATCATGATTATTCCAAGCAATTTGAAATGCTAGAGGAATGTCTTCTGGGGTTATTATGCGTTGACTCATATCATTCCCACTATTTAAGTTTTAAGTCCATTTTGAATATATTATAAATGAATGGGCTTCGACATGCTTAAACGGAACAGCTAGTCACAGCTGAGCATGCAAGTACTTATTCCTATAAACACACCATACTTTTAGCGCAAAAACATTTTAGGGGTGAGCAGTATTAAACAACTATAAGTTTGAGCTACTCGATGGATAAGTTTTTAGAAAAATACAGATAAAAATATAAGATAAATAGAAATGACTCATAATGACTTTAATATATTGTTAATAATCAAACATCCGTTAAAAATTTAAATAGAATCTTCGATTTTTTGGGGTTTTTAAATGTTTAGAACGAATCAATTAAGTTTAAAATATGGAGAATTTGTATACCGGATAGCATTTATTAGTTTTATTAAAATTAGAGTTATATAAATCTTGTGAGTTATAGCTTTTTACTTCGCTAGTTTTGTACATTTTTCATTCTAATGGTGATGGTGAAATTCAAACATTGCAGCTAAAAGCTTAATTTTTTTAGAAAATATGAGCTTAAACAATCGGAATTTATATATTATTAAATAGACTTCAAAACTAAAACTTTAATCTTGATTTAAGTTCAATTATTTAATTTATGACATATCTTGATTTCTTTAATGGGTCAGAAAAACAAACATGACTTCATTTGAGCCAAATCAGAAAATTAAAGAGAGTATAAAAATGAACCAGTTTGTAACAAACACGAATAATATTATTCGTGGAAAGTATCATCCGGAATTTTTGCAGCATGAAGTCTTGGCCGATATTTTTGTCCATACTGCACAAACTCTTCCTGATAAAACGGCTTTAATTGAAGCAGATAAAACGTTGAGTTATGGTGAGTTATATCAGCAAGCCTTAATTATGGCTCAGCATTTGACGATAAGGGGGGTAAAACCAGGTCATATTGTTGGCTTATGGTTGCCTCGTGGTATCGAGCTTTTAAAAGCTCAATTGGCGATTTGTTTAAGTGGTGCAGCATGGCTTCCTTTTGATATGGATACGCCAGCGGACCGTATTGCGGTGTGTCTTGAAGATGCTGATGCTGTAGGAATGATTACTACAGATGAATGGCATGCGCATTTAGATGAAGTACCACAAACAAAGTGGACCAATACTGAACTGCAAAAGCCACTTAGCGAAAATATTCCTTTAGCTAAAACCACCCCAGAACAACCTGCATATATTATTTATACGTCAGGTTCGACAGGTAAGCCGAAAGGGATTGTGATTACCCAAAGAAATATTTGTCACTTTTTACGTAGTGAAAATAATGTTTTGGGTATTCAAGAGCAAGACAAAGTCTATCAAGGCTTTTCTGTTGCTTTTGACATGTCATTTGAAGAGATTTGGCTTTCTTACTTGGTCGGTGCAACCTTGTGGATTGCACCTAAGTCGCTTGTGAGTGACCCTGAACGTTTATGCCAAACATTAAAGCAAGAACAAATTACAGTATTGCATGCTGTACCGACATTACTTGCTTTATTCCCAGAAGATGTACCTAACTTAAGAATTATTAACTTAGGTGGGGAAATGTGCCCGGATTCACTGGTTGACCGTTGGGCATTGCCTCATCACAAAATGTTTAACACTTATGGTCCAACTGAGACTACGGTTACTGCAAGCCTTGAGGCGTTAGAGCGTGGCAAACTCGTCACGATTGGTAAGCCTTTACCAAACTATGGCATGTTGGTCATTAACGCTGAAAGAGAATTACTGCCGCAAGGTGAAACAGGTGAGCTCTGTATCTTTGGCCCAAGTGTGGCAGAAGGATACTTAGGTCGTCCTGACTTAACCGCTGATAAGTTTATTCAAAACCCGTGGGCAGACGGTCCAGATGAACAATCGCTCTATCGCACAGGCGATTTGGCTAAAATTGATGAATTTGGTCAAGTACACTGCTTGGGACGTGCGGACGATCAGGTGAAAATCCGTGGTTTCCGTGTGGAACTTGGTGAAATCGAAGCTGCGCTTTGCGATATTGAAGGTATTGGTACTGCGGCAGTTATTCTTCGTCCAGAAGACGGTATTGATCAGCTTATTGCGTTTATTGCGCCAGAAATTGATGCGAAAAAAGCAATCGAAATTAAAGAACTCCGTCATAATTTAAGCCAACGTTTACCACCTTATATGGTGCCAAACCGTTTTGAGATTATTGAAGAAGTTCCACGTTTATTGTCAGGAAAAATTGACCGTAAAGCTTTAAAAGCACGTCCACTTACGAGTGTGATTGACCGTAGTGAATCTGACCAACCGCAAAATCCGGCAGAAGAAATCTTATTTGGCATTTTGAATCGCTTGTTCCCAAATATGCCGATTAAACTCGATTCAGATTTCTTTGACGACTTAGGCGGCCATTCACTTTTAGCGGCTGTTTTAATATCGAACTTGCGTGAACACCCAGAATATAGCCATCTGACTATTCAAAACTTATATCAAGCGAGAAGGGTGGGTGCAATTGCAGCACTCATGCTAGAGCAACCAACGCCGACTGTATTTGATAGCCAGATTGGACAAGATAACCCTCGTAACCAAACTTATAAGTGGTTATGTGGTATTGCACAGTTCGTTACCATTCCAGTTTTAATCTCGATTAATATCTTGCAGTGGTTAGCGCCATTCTTTACCTATCACTATTTTACTGGTGGAACACGCGACAGTATTCCAAATGCAATCGCGATGTCTTTATTGGTTTACATCAGCGTTATTATTGCCAGTTTTGTTGTTTCAATTTCTGTAAAACGACTATTAATGATGGGCGTTGGTGCAGGGCAATATCCATTATGGGGATTAACTTATTTCCGTTGGTGGTTAGCGGACCGTATTAGCAACATTTCACCAGTCTATCTTTTGTCAGGCTCGACTTTACTTAACTTATACTTGAAAGCGCTTGGCGCGAAAATCGGCCATGACGTGACGATTAGTTCAGTACATATTCGCATGCCATCTTTACTTACTGTTGAAGATGGGGTGAGCATTGGCTCTCAAGTAAACTTGGAAAATGCCAAAGTTGAACATGGTCACTTGGTGTTAGGTTCAATTCATTTAAAAGAAGACAGTTATGTGGGCTCTTATGCTGTATTAGAAGAAAATACAGTGTTGGAAAAACAAGCTCACGTAAATGCCTTAACTTCAATTGAATATGACACAGTTGTACCAGCTGGAGAAATCTGGGATGGTACACCTGCGAAGAAAATTGGACATGTGGATGATCACGATAAATTACCAGAGCGTCCAAAATTATCGTTTATTCGTAAAATTGCTGAATATGCATATTATGGAATTAGTGCGTTAATTATTGCGTGTTTGTTCTTTATTCCAATTTTCCCAAGCTTCCTGTTGGTCGACTGGTTAGATGCAAACGTATTTAATATTAACCCGAATGAACATTTACAAATCGCATTGTACTACTTCATTTTAGCGATTCCAGCTAGTGCAATGATGATGATGATTACTGCTGTAATTTCTTCAGTCATTCGTAAAGTTGCATTGCCTCGTCTTGAAACAGGAAGGTATGCGGTTCATGGTGGTACGTATTACCGTAAATGGTTTGCGTCTCAAATCTTGGAAACAAGCTTACAAACCTTGCATGGCTTGTTTGCTACGATTTATGCGCCAACATGGTTCCGTATGCTCGGTGCAAAAGTAGGTAAAAATACTGAAATTTCTACCGCAAACGGTGTTATTCCAGAAATGCTGACTTTGGGTGAAGAAAGCTTTATTGCCGATGCTGTAATGCTAGGTGATGAAGAAATCAAAGGCGGCTGGATGACATTAAAATCGACCAAAATTGGTAACCGTAGTTTTGTCGGAAACAGTGCGTATATTGCTGATGGTACTGTGTTGCCAGACAACGTCTTGATTGGTGTGCAATCTAAAACACCTGATAACGTTGAAATGTACGATGGTCAAACTTGGTTTGGTTCACCACCGTTATTGCTGCCTGCACGTGAAGCTGCTGAGAAATACCCAGATCATTTAACATTCTTACCAAGTATCAAACGCCGTTTAATGCGTGGTTTTATCGAAGGCCTTCGTGTTGTATTACCTGCCGCTCTTGCGATTGGTGTGGGTTATATGATCGTGCTTGAGATTATTGATGTTATTAACAAATACAACATTCCAACTGGTTTGTTGGCTTTAACGCTTGCTGGTTTGCTCTATGGTGTAGGCTGCTTCGTTATTGTTGCGCTATTGAAGTGGATTTTAATTGGTCGTTATGAGCCACGTTCAGCTCCTATGTGGACTATGTTTGTATGGTTAAGTGAAGGGATCACCAGCTTATATGAATCAGTTGCGATTCCGAACTTCTTAAACTACTTAAGAGGAACGCCAATGTTGCCATTCTTCTTGCGTATTTTAGGTGTTCGCATTGGTAAAGACGTCTATATGGATACGGCTGATATTACAGAGTTTGACTGTGTAAGCATTGGTGACCGTGCTGAGTTTAATAGCTTCTCGGGCCCACAAACGCACTTGTTTGAAGACCGTATTATGAAAATTGGACAAGTGAATATTGGTAATGATGTTGTGGTAAATACACGTAGTATTATTTTGTATAACGCCAACGTGAGCAACCATGCTGTGTTAGGTCCATTAACATTGGTCATGAAAGGTGAAAATATTCCGGCTAAATCTGCTTGGATTGGTTCACCGGCTGTACCTTGGGTTCATAAATAATTAATTGTTGAATTGAAAAAAGCCTCTGTAGAACAGGGGCTTTTTTTGTATTACATATAAATCTTATTATATTAAATAGAGTCAATATTATTAGAAATTTCATTTAATTCGATTATGGTACTTTGGTCATTTTCAATATGTTTATAAAAATATTGATCTTTTGTTTGGAAAAAGATATCAAAACTACGGCTCATTAATGAATCTACACGACTTTGTTTTATATAAATTTCTGAAATAGCTGAAATATAGTGATCAACCCAATCTTCTATATGATCAAATGAAGCACGAGGACGTGGATTTGTATAAAGATCTCTTAAATTTTCCGAAATATTTTGAATATTAGGATTAAAGAGCCAAATGATGAGATCATTTTCTCTAAATTCTGATGTTTGATAGATACCTGATTCTTCAGTTGGTTCTACAGAAAAAAGTTTTGCTCCATTTTTACTATAACTAGAATACAGGATTTTAGATAATTGAATCTGTTCATGGCATCCTATTTCCATTTCTCTAACTTGTTTTGAAATATTTAAACATATGGGAAGCTTTTCAATTTCAGAGTTAAAATTATTAATGAAAAGATGAATTGCTTTATCAATGACATAATGTTCACCTACACCAGTAATAAATCCACTGTGCCATGTATATAGTTTAGAGTCCAAATATTCCTTATATTGATCTAAGCTTTTATATTTTAAAATTAAATATTTATTGTCTATTGCAACAACAATACTATCTTTTAGTTGAACAGCAATAAGAAAAGTCATATTTATAAAGATAATTAAGTTATGCTAAGATTGATTTTATCTATAATAATATAAATGGCATAGTCATGGCGGGTGGTTCACAAATTATAATTTCCTCTGATGGTATTACTATAAAAACACCAAAAGAATTTAAAGTATTTGCAGGACAGCATATTTTTTCTGGGCCATCTGTGGCTAGTTTAAAGAGTACTCATATACAGCATTTACTACCATCAGATGAGTTAACTCCTAAAGCTAAAATCACACCAAATATACACTTTCCTATAACGGGAGTTCTTGCTCGGATAGAGAGATTAGATGGGAAAAAAATAAATTCAACAGATAAATTGATGATTAATGGAACTCCATTAAAGGAAGTATGGATTAGTGAAAATGGAGTGGCTTACTTTATTCCTCCTAAAAATATACCCCAAGTCAAAAGTATTGAAATTAATGGGGAATCATTGAATTTAGAAAAAAATTTAAGACAATTTCATACAAATAAAGAAGGAATTGATTCAATTTCTGAACAAGTTGAAATACTGAATGAAGCTTTAACTGAGCATAAGAAACAGTTTTCAAGTAAAAATAAATCTGATGTTATTGTTATGCAAGGTGTTTTTAGGTATAGCCTCATTTTGGATTATATTGACCAATTGGATTGGGATTATGAAAGTCAGAAGTATTTATTGAGTAAAAGGTTAAATTTGAAAGTAGATTTTTAAATGAGGAATAACGATGTCTCCAGTAGAATATAAAAAGGAAAATGACCTTCATATTATTAAAATTACAGGAAAATCTCGCTTAACTCCTATTGTCCGCGATGGTGAAGAACTTTTTAGTGCAACTGTGCAAAGAGCACAATCAAAAGCGAAATTAACGGTGTGTATAAATGGTTGTTGGTATGGTTTAACAGATTCAGGAAAAGCGGATGCATTTGTTGGACACGATCCAGTTCCAAGTGCTGATACATTAAATGAGGGTTTTGCATTATTAGGTACAGGAGCTTTACATGGTCATAGCGCGGCTAATATGTTTTATATTGCTCAAAAACTAGATTATACATGGTTTATGGGACAAGGAGATTTAACAAAAAATCGGGGTTATTACACGGGTATTGGTGGATTATGTCCTTTGGTTTTTAAAGGGCTAAAATATGGTGATGGTAATTTATATAGTAAAGAATTACCAAATGCGAAGTTAACAGGAGAGCCTCTACCTGCCCATAAACCTTTTTTGACTCAAAGAAATAATAATAGATATGCTGCGCTTTCACGTTTAGACAATAGAACAGGGCGAGGAGGAATAGGATTTACACCTACGGCTGATATTGTGGTGATTGCTCAAGAGCATGGTGTAGGATCGGTTTCTTTTGATACCTTTAGAGATACCTTTATTAAACATGGTTGTACAAATGCCTGCGCTGTAGATGGTAGTGATTCAGTGTTTTTATGGTATGACGGAGGATTTAAATTTATGTCAGCAGAGAATAAAGATGAAACACAAACTTTTGGTATTGGAATAAGAGCAGAAACCTAATGTTAAAAAAAGCTTTATTTAGTCTAATTATTTCAGTTTTAGTATTGCTCTCAATTTCATTTGTAGATTTGTATTGCACGCATACATCGTTTAAATTATTTAAAATTTGGTTAGTAGAATTTAACGG
>NZ_JBIUCQ010000019.1:0-63747 GCF_044538495.1 Acinetobacter sp. ABJ_C4_1
TCGGTACGGGCACAGCAGCAACCGATGCAGTAAACAAAGGCCAGCTTGATGCGTTAAGTACGTCAAGCAACAACAAAACCGATGCCTTGGGCAACAGCACAGCCAACAATCTGGGTGGTGGTGCAAGCTATGACAGCACTACAGGTGCAGTAAGCTCACCGACCTATACTGTGAATGGCAATAACGTCAATAACGTGGGCGATGCGATCACTGCATTAGACAAAGGCTGGACATTACAAAGTAATGGTACCAATGCGGCTGCAGTAAAAGCTGGTGATACGGTAGACATTGGTACGGTTGCAGGTGAAACGAACCTGAAAGTGACCAAGACCGGCAATACGATTCAGTATGGCTTAAATCGTGATCTGAATATTGACAGTGTAACGGCAGGTGACAGCAAGCTGGATACGAATGGTTTAACCATCACTGGTGGACCAAGTGTGACCAAGACTGGTATTGATGCTGCAGGCAACACCATCAGTAACGTAGCAGCGGGCACCAATGCTACTGATGCAGTAAACAAAGGCCAGCTTGATGCGTTAAGCACATCAAGCAACAACAAGACTGATGCCTTGGGTAACAGCACAGCCAATAATCTGGGCGGTGGCGCAAGCTATGACAGCACTACAGGTGCAGTAAGCTCACCAACTTATGTCACCACTAAAACTGACGGTACAACAGTTAATGCCAACAATGTCGGTGATGCCTTAACTAACCTGAACAATGAAGTGGTTAAACCGATTACCTTTGCGGGTAACAGCGGCAGTGTCGACCGTAAATTGGGTGAAACCCTGAATATCACAGGTGGGCTGACAGCATCTGGCTCGAACTCGAATGTTAAAACGGTTATCAGTGGTAATACCGTTGATATTCAACTTGCCGATGCGCCTGTGTTTGCAGGGAAGCTGACAGCGAACGGACTGGATGCAAATGGTGAGAAAGTTACCAATGTCGGTGCGGGCACAGCAGCAACCGATGCAGTAAACAAAGGCCAGCTTGATGCGTTAAGCACGTCAAGCAACAATAAGACCGATGCCTTGGGCAACAGTACAGCTAATAATCTGGGTGGTGGCGCAAGCTATGACAGCACTACAGGTGCAGTAAGTTCACCGACCTATACTGTGAATGGCAACAACGTCAATAACGTGGGCGATGCGATCACTGCATTAGACAAAGGCTGGACTTTACAAAGCAATGGGACCAATGCCGCTGCAGTAAAAGCTGGTGATACGGTAGACATTGGTACGGTTGCAGGTGAAACGAACCTGAAAGTGACCAAGACCGGCAATACGATTCAGTATGGGTTAAATCGTGACCTGAATATTGACAGTGTAACGGCAGGGGACAGCAAGCTGGATACGAATGGTTTAACCATCACTGGTGGACCAAGTGTGACCAAGACTGGTATTGATGCTGCGGGTAACACCATCAGTAACGTAGCAGCAGGCACCAATGCTACTGATGCAGTAAACAAAGGCCAGCTTGATCATGTAGATAATCGTGTAACACAGGTTACAAATACAACTGCAAGTATCTTTGGTGGTGGTGCTAAAGCTAATACAGATGGTTCAATTTCTAACCCGACTTATAATGTTGCAGGTACAAGTGCAAATAATGTTGGTGATGCTTTAACAGCACTTGATAAAGCAGTTACTGATGCAGGTACGGCAGCGAATGCAGGCTGGACAGTTTCAGCCAATGGTGATGCAGCGACTGCTAAAAAGATCAAACCAAATGGTAAAGTGAATTTTACGGGTGATGATAACTTAACTGTTGCTCAGACTAGTCAAACGGACAATGAAGGCGATATTAAAGTTGCGCTAAACAAAAACTTGAAAGTTGATAGTGTTACGACTGGTAATACCGTTATCGATACGACTGGCGTAAAAGTTGGTGATAACGTCCAGTTAGGATCAACAGGCTTAATCATTGCTGGTGGTCCGAGTATCACTACTTCTGGAATTAGTGCTGGTAATAAAACGATAAGTAATGTAGCCGCAGGTGTTTCTTCTACAGATGCGGTAAACAAAGGACAACTGGACAGCGCAATAAGTAGCATAAACAATAATGTTGGTGCTCTTGCTAATAGTGCTGTGCAGTACGATAAAAATAGTGATGGATCAGTTAACAAAGACTCTATTACTTTAGCTGGCGGTGCTAATGGTACAACCATTAAAAATGTAGCAAATGGTACTGTAGCAGAAGGTTCTAAAGATGCTGTTAATGGAGGCCAGTTATGGACTGTTCAACAACAGGTCGACAAAAATACGGGCGATATTTCAAATCTTCAGACTGACATCAGCAATATTAACAATGGTAAATCAGGTTTAGTTCAGCAAGCTGATAAAGATGCTGCGATTACTGTTGGTAAAGATACTGGTGGCACTCAGGTTAACGTTTCTGGAACAGCAGGTGACCGTACGGTGACTGGTGTTAAAGCGGGAGCAGTTACAGCGACTTCAAAAGATGCAGTAAATGGTTCTCAACTTAATACAACAAATCAGGCGCTTGTAAACTACTTAGGTGGTGGAGCAGGTTATGACAATATTACCCAAAGCTTCTCAAATCCAACATATAACGTAGGTGATCAGTCTTACCACAATGTGGGTGATGCGATAGGTGCATTGAATCAAGCTGACCAAACATTAAATACCAAAATTGATAATGTAAGTAATAAGCTTGAGCAAGCATTCTATGCGACAAATCAACGTATTGATGATGTCGAGAAAAGAGCAAATGCTGGTATTGCTGCTGCGATGGCATTAGAAAATGCACCATTTGTTGCTGGTAAATATACCTATGCTGTTGGTGCTGCATATCATGGCGGTGAAAATGCTGTCGGTGTGACCTTACGTAAAACTGCCGATAATGGTCGTTGGTCACTGACTGGTGGTGTAGCTGCAGCTTCTCAAGGTGATCCAAGTGTTCGTATCGGTATTAGTGGTGTAATTGACTAATTTCGCTAGGCGAGGAAGGTAAGGCCTTCCTCATTCTCCATTTCGAGAGTAAAAATATGAAAAATACAGTTAAAGCGTTATTTATTGCTGTTCTTTCTGGCCTGGCAATGGTTAGTTATGCACAAGAAGAAGCAGTATCTCAAAAAAATGTCACGTTTCCTAAAGTATCTGATAGCTATCTTAAGCAAGTTAAGCGTTATGAGTATGATGACGTTGCGCGCTTGGATTTAGGGCTAAATAAAGACCAAATTCGAGCTTTACTAGGTAATCCACAATTTAGTGAAGGATTATTTGCAGTAAAAGTCTGGAACTATGTATTAGATATACGTGTCCCAAATAGTAATCAATATCAACGTTGTCAGTTACGCATTGATTTTAATAAACAATATTTGGCTGAACGTTTATCTTGGAAAGGTGAGGCATGTGAAGGGTTGATGGCCTGGGGTGAAAACAACCAGCCTCCTACAAATAGCACTGCGGTTAATGGACGTACAGCGAGTGTTTTATTTGCTTTTGATCGATCTGATGCTAGTTCAATACAGCAAGGTTTAAACAATATAGACAATGTTGTCGATCAAATTAAGCAAATCCCATCAACAACACCTATTATTGTTTCTGGATTCGCAGATCCATTAGGTAAGTTTAGTTATAACCAAGAGTTATCATCTAAACGAGCGAATACGGTTGCTAAACTACTTGTAAACCAAGGTGTAGATCCGAATCGTATTCAAATACATGCGAATAGCCAGACTGATTTATATCAGCAATGTTCAGGTGGTCACAATTCTCAACTTATTCAATGTTTAGCACCTAATAGACGTGTTAATATAAGTTGGTAACAGCCTGTCACGTAAGAGTAACCATCCATAAGGTGGTTACTTTTTCGTTTTAAGGGACTAAAAAGTAAAAAGATATATTTAAGGTTCTATAAATTTTCTATAAAAATCATCTTTTAAAATAATAAAAGTGCTGTGGCGTGACCAAACCATCTAAGGGTTGATCCCAGCTTTGACGCACTAATGTGTGTTCAATAAATTGAAATTGATGAGCCAGCCCTAAACGGTAAGGTTTATGCTTAGCACTTGCCAATGTACGATCATAATAACCACCACCCATGCCAATACGTGTCCCGTAGTGATCACAGGCTAAAAGAGGCATAAGCAGTAAATCAAGCTGTGATACATGTTTTCCTCGCGTTGCCATAGGCTCTTTCATACCTAAGGGATGATGAGAAAAACGACGACTTAAATATTGGTTTTTATTGATCTTTACCCATACTAAACGTTGATTCATTGAACAAATCATAGGTAAATAGACTTGTTTATTCTTTTTAAAACAAAGCTTGATCAAAAGATCGGTATGAATTTCACCGAAAGCATGTAGATATAAGCCAATTTTTTTTGAAGAGTGAAAAATAGGAAGAGTATTCAGGAAATGTAATACGCTAAGCTGAGCCTGTTTTTGCTCAAATGGGGTTAAAGAACGTCTTTTAGATCTTAAATTTTTTCTAATAAAACTTAGTTCATTCATGGATAAATCTAACAAAGATTTGAGATCAGTCGTGCAAAATTATACCTATTTTTCTATATTTTCACCGAAATTTAAGCAATATAAAACAATCTAGTTTAATCGATAAAATAAAAATTACTTTCCTTTAGAAAAAGACATCCTTATAAGATTTTTTAGCTTTTTTACGTATTTACAGTATTTATTTACATTTAATCAGGATAAGTATATTTAAAGATGAATATGAAAATGTGAAGTCTATGAAGCTAAAAATTTTAACAGTGATCGTATGCACGGCTTTGCTGAGTGCATGCACGAAACAGGCAGAATCTGAAGCTCCTCAAGTTGACTATAATGCTCAATTTGAAGAGTCTGACCGAAAAATTGGTGAGTTTTTAGATCAATTGGATAACCCCAAAACACCTCAAGAAGTTAAGGTTAAAATTTTATGCCATGACTATCCTGATGTGTATAAAAAACAATATATGCCAGCATTAATAAAAATTTCACCAAAGCCGTATACTGAAGAAAAATTGCTGTCAGATTTGAAAAGTGCAACGGATTACTATAAAGGAACTTTAGGAATAAAATGTGATAATTAAAAATCTGTTGTTTATCACATAAAAAATAATAATTGTGAATTGATTGGCATTATTTAGTTGTGCTAAATTTATTCCTGCTAATTATTTAAATTTTCATTGGATTTGAAATGCAAATTTTAAAATTTTTGCAGAGTTTTAATACGGTTGGCACCTACTTAACGCTTGCTTCTATCTTGTTAGTGGTCATGATGGTTTACTTTTATGTCATCAATCCCACCTGAACATTTTGAAAGAAAAATCTTTTTCATTTATTCGTTTTATTAAATGGACATTTAATAATAAATATAGGCTAGGGGTATGAAATTTAAAATATTATTGCTAAGTTTGATTGCCTCGGGTTGCTACGCTACTGAAAACACAAATGATCCGGATATTTGTAATGTCGTAAAAAAAGTTGCTTATAACGTGATGGAAGCACGACAACAAAAAGTGCCTTCACAAGATTTACAACAAATTGCTGATGGGCTTACAGATGAAAAGGCAAAGCAGCTTTATCAAGACTTAATTAACTCAGCTTATGCTGCCAAAGTATTTAAAACAAGTTTCTTTAAGCGTAAAGCCATCGAAGATTTTCAGACAGGGTGGTATCAAGAATGCTTAAATAGAAACGAAAAATAATATGCGTTTAATTTTTTAAGTTTAGCTAATTAATTATAAGAAATAAAAGGAATAGACTGACGGTTCTGTCTAGAGTGCTTAATTTAAATAAAAATTATATTTCTAATCATTTAATAAAAATCAATGCTCCGAAGATGCCGCTGCATGTGTCGTTACCCTGAACCCGACGAGTTCAAGGTGGACGCGACGTATACTTGCTGGGTTTCCTACTCGAAGGTAGGCATACACTCTAAATATACAGAACGCAATCCATAAGTTTAAGTATCGGCAGGGGAATAGACCCGCTGGCGAACATCCCAGAGATAGCTTAAGTATAACCGATCTTATTCAGTTGGCAATCGTCTGAGTTTATTGAACTGTAAAGTTAGTCTTCATTTGATGAAGCTTTGTACACTAAAAGTATATATAACAATCATGAGGTACATAAGAGACCCTCAATACAAAAATGCCTTGCACTATCAATGAATAGAGCAAGGCATTTTTATTATCAGAAGTTAATTAAACTGTTTGTTCAACATCTTCCAAAATAGCCTGTAATAGGCGTTCACAATGCGTATATTCTTGCAAAGATTTATTAAGGCTTAACACTTCTTGGGTAAGCTGTAGAGCAACCATAATGACAAGTTTATTATGCTCAACGCGAGGGGCACTACGGCGCATATCGTTGAATTTCTCATTAAGAAGTTCAGCTGCACGTTCAAGCTCATCTTTTTTATCTGATGTCGTTGCAAGCCTAAATGTTTGCTCAATCAGACGAAGCTCTACCATGACTTGTTCACTCATGATTGTGTCTCCTCACCAGCTTCAGCATTTGGATGAGCAAGTTGCTGAATTTCTTGCGCATTTTGATCTTGAGCTGTACCTAAAATTGCTAAACGTTGAATAATTGCTTCAACTTTTGCTTTGGCAAGTTCATTTTTTTGTAACAAACGGTCACGGTCTTGCTGCAAATCATGTAACTCTTGTTGAGTTTGACGTTGGTGTGACTGAAGTTTTTCTTTAGTGACGCGTAACTCATTACGCTCAGCCAAAATTTCTTGAAAACGATTTTTTAAATCGGTCGTACTTTTTTCTAGGCGGCTGTAACGCTCTGCAAGTGTGTTAGCATCTTGATTCAATTGTTGAAATTGACCTTGTAACTGAGTGAGTTGCTCAGTTAATGTCTCAATTTCCTCTTGTTTTTTAGTGATGATGCTATTTTTTTGCACAACTTGTGCGTGATGCTCTGTTTCAGCTAGTTGTTTAGCTTCCGAGAGAGCAGAATTTTCACTCTCTAGATGATGTAAGCGTGTTTTTAAAACGCCAATATGCGCTTGTAGCCGCTGTAATTGTTCTAACATAACGAGGTCGCACAGAATTGCAATCAAAGGTAATATATACGAAGTATAGAGATTGGATAAACGAATGCAAGACGATATTTCAGGCTGGACAGAATGGAACGCTCATTTTGAAGGAATTGAAGAAATTTCAAGCCCTAGTGAGTTACATGGTTTACTAACAGGTATTGTTTGTGTGACAGAAGCACCAACGCGTGAAGAATGGACACAAATTTTAACAACACTTAATGTTCCTGATTTAAATGAAGAAGCTTTAGCGCTTTTAACTGATGAAACCGAAGATGTAGCGCATGCATTGTCGGAAGATGAATTGGACTATTTACCAATGCTTCCAGATGATGAGCATACGCTTCAAGACCGTGTACAAGCATTATCAGACTGGTGTGCTGGCGTTGTACTTGGTTTTGGTTTGGCATCGGGTCATGTACGTGCTGATGAGCGCGAATTAATTGAACATCTACAAGATGTAGCAGCAGTAGAGTTTGAAGATTCTGATAATGACGAAGAAGGCGAAAGCAGTTACGAAGAATTGTATGAATTTGTACGTCTTATTCCAGTGAGCTTATCTATTGGTAGAAAGAAAGTAACAGTTGCTGAAAGTTCATTATTGAAAAACTTTTATGCAAAAAGTAAAACTTCTGCTGTAGGCACTGCAGATCAAAATATTGTAGAAATGTTTACACCACATCGCCCAAGTTAATTGAGGCGATGTGTTATTGGCTGTGTTTAATTTTTTGACTTTAAAATTCTAAATCAAGTAGATCATTATGAAATTACCTCAAGCTGATTTTCAACATCGCAGAAATCGTCTAGCAGAAAAAATGGGTCCAAACAGCATTGCGATTATTGCAACGCGTGAGGAAATGTACCGTAATCGTGATGCGGATTATAAATTCCGTGCCGATAGTAGTTTTTTCTATTTGACTGGTTTTGCAGAGCCTGAGGCAGTTGCTGTCATAGAAACCTTTGATGATGTTACAGACTATAGCTATAGTCTATTTTGTCGTGAACGTAATCGTGAGATGGAAATCTGGAATGGTTACCGTGCTGGAATTGATGGCGCAATTGAAGAATATGAGGCAGATGAAGCCTATGCGATTGATCTGCTTGATGAAGAAATTATTGAAAAATTATTAAATAAAGAACGTCTTTATTATCGAATCGGACACAATGCTGCATTTGACGCCAGAGTAAGCCAATGGATTAAAAAAGCAAATGCAGAGCACCGTCATGAAGCTGCTCCAGCTCAGTTAGTTCAACTTGATCGCATTGTTGATGAAATGCGTTTAATCAAGTCACCGCAAGAAATTGAGCTAATGCAAATTGCTTCAACAATTAGTGCTAAGGCACATACTCGTGCAATGCAAACTGTTCGCCCCGGCATGATGGAATATGCACTTGAAGCCGAGCTTAATTATGTATTTGGGCAAAACGGCTGTGTGCCTTCTTACAACAGTATTGTTGGTGGCGGTGCCAATGCTTGTATTTTGCACTATGTTGAAAATAACCAGCCTCTTAAAGACGGTGATTTGGTTTTAATTGATGCTGCATGTGAATATGAGTTTTATGCATCGGACATTACCCGTACTTTTCCGGTAAACGGAAAATTTAGTCCAGAACAAAAAGCATTATATGAAGTGGTATTGGCATCTCAATATGCGGCGATTGATGCAGTACGTATTGGTAATGCCTACCGTGAACCTCATGAGGTTGCGGTCAAAATTTTAACTGAAGGCTTAGTTGATTTAGGTTTGCTCAAAGGTAATGTGAGTGAGCTTATTGAAAATGAAGCATATCGTCAGTTTTATATGCATGGTACAGGCCACTGGTTAGGTATGGATGTACATGATGTCGGTTCTTATAAAAAAGATGACGAGTGGCGACAATATGAAGAGGGCATGGTCGTTACTGTTGAACCAGGTTTATATATTGCGCCAGATGATGAAACAGTAGATGAAAAATGGCGTGGTATTGGTATTCGTATTGAAGATGATGTGGTCGCAACGTCAAAAGGCCCACGAGTTTTAACTGCCGATGTAGTTAAAGATATTGCAGACATTGAACATTTAATGGCGCAAGCTAAAGCATAATTAAACGTATTCGCCAAAGGAGCAAACTCGATGCAACAACAAGTGATTATTGTAGGTGGGGGTATGGTGGGTTTGAGCCTTTCCCTCATGCTGGCGAAGGCTAATATCGCAGTCAAGCTATTAGAAGCTGTGAAATACCCAAACTATGATGATCAGAATGTTGCCCCTTACCATTCTAGTTTCGATGCACGTAATACGGCTTTATCACGTCGTAGCGTACAGATTTATCAGAAGCTAGGGTTATGGGATGCATTACAACAACATGCTACCCCAATTTTGCAGGTTCACATTACTGAGCAAGGCAGTTTTGGTAAAGCACGTTTAGTTGCAGAACAAGAAAAAGTCGAAAGCTTTGGACAAGTCATTGAGAATGCGTGGCTCGGTCGTGTTTTATTAACTCAAGTACGCCAACAACCTTTGATTGAGCTAATTGATGGCGTACAAGTCACTGCTTTAACTCAAGATGCTGAACAAGTATATATCGAAGCTCAGCGCGGTGATGAACTTTTAAAGCTTGAGTCAAAATTATTAATTGCAGCAGATGGGCGTGATTCTTTCTGTCGTCAAGCAATTGGTGTGGGTGTTGATGTCCATGACTATGATCAGGTTGCGATCGTTACGACTGTTCAAACTTCAAAGCCACATGAGCATGTAGGGTTTGAGCGTTTTAGTGCATTAGGGCCTTTAGCTTTATTGCCATTACCGGGTGAATACCGTCGCTCAGTGGTATGGCCTGTTAAAAAGGGCACTGAAGATGAGTGGTTGGGCGAAGAAAACGACCAACACTTTTTAGATGCTTTGCAAAAAACTTATGGTGACCGAGCGGGTAAATTTGAAAAAACGGGTAAGCGCTTTAGTTATCCGCTTTCACAAGTGCTTGCGCATAAACAAGCGGTTGGACGCGTTATTTTAATGGGTAATGCAGCACACACTATTCATCCTGTTGCAGGGCAAGGTTTTAATTTATGCCTACGTGATGCAGATGTGTTGCTACGTTATTTGGTAAACCAGTTAAGCACATCTGATGACATTGGTAACCCAGATAATTTACTTGCCTATGAACAAGCCCGTTTATCTGATCAACAACGAGTGATTAAGTTCTGCGATACTGTCGTTCGTGGTTTTAGTAATCAAAATCCATTATTAAAATTAATTCGTAATACGGGATTAATTGCATTTGATGTAATTCCGGGTGTTAAGCCACTGGTAGCGAACTATGCAATGGGGCTAAAAGCATGAGTGAAGTGTTAGATGTCGTTATTGTTGGTGGTGGACTAGTTGGGGGCTTAACTGCTTTATTACTTGCACAAGGTGGTGTACAGCCTACGGTGCTTGATGCTGCCCCTGTACTTGATATTGAAAAAACATTAAGTGTGATGAACCCACGTGTTTTAGCACTTAGCCAAGCGACTATTCATTTACTTAAAACAGTGAATGTTTGGGATGATTTGGCACGTCAAATGCCTTATACCGGCATGCAAGTGTGGAATTTAAATGGCTATGGTGAAATTAATTTTGGCCATGAGTCTGTACAAAGGCCAATGCCAGAACAAGCCTTGGGTTCTATGGTTGAGCCAAGCGTATTGAATGTTGCCATTCAACAAAAAATGCTTGAGCAGTTAACAGATTATCGTACTCAAGTTCGCGTTACCCGTATTGAGCAAGGTGTTGGGTGCTGGCATATTCAACTGGCTGATGGTTCTACGCTTAAAACTAAACTACTTATTGGTGCAGATGGTGCAAATTCATTTGTACGTGAGCAAGCTTTTATTGACCTCGACGTACTAGATTACAAGCAAGCAGCCATTAGCTGTGCAATAAAGACTTCTAAACCTCATCACTATGTTGCTCGTCAACTCTTCTTACCTACAGGGCCTTTAGCATATTTGCCAATGGCGAGTCTTGAAGAAAGTGAAAACGGCTACTGGCAGTCCATTGTCTGGACACTACCAGATGATTATGCCGATGAATATTCAGCTTTAAGTGATGCTGAGTTTATGCAACTTCTAACCCGTGAAAGCCAACATATGTTGGGTGAAGTGCTAGATGTTCGTTCAAGAGCACAATTTCCATTGAAAGCGCGTGCTGCAAAACAATACATTAAAGCTGGCCTAGCCCTAATTGGTGATGCAGCTCATGTTATCCATCCGCTTGCTGGGCAAGGGGTGAATATTGGTTGTTTAGATGCTGCAGTACTTTGTGATGCACTACTGCATGATTTAGGTCGTGGCGTATGGGCGCATGAACAAACCTTAATGCGTTATGAGCACCGCCGTAAAGGACAAAACGATGCGATGAT
This sequence comes from Acinetobacter sp. ABJ_C4_1, assembly GCF_044538495.1. NCBI lineage: Bacteria > Pseudomonadati > Pseudomonadota > Gammaproteobacteria > Moraxellales > Moraxellaceae > Acinetobacter > Acinetobacter sp. ABJ_C4_1. The sequence continues at coordinate 11,410 of NZ_JBIUCQ010000019.1, forward strand.
GCATAGTATGTCGGCAATTGGTTGGTTAGAAAGTTCTGAGCTATTCCCATTTATTTGGGTCAGAAATGCAGGGCTTAAGCAGGTTGAACAAATTTCGTTCTTAAAAGAGCGTTTTATGCAACAAGCAAACGGTTTAGGGGCTTTACAAAACACCCTGTATAGTCGTTAAAATAATTACGAAGTTTATGCTCTACTGGTCTAAATAAATATCAGTAGATATTTTTTAAACAATCATTTATATATCATTACCAAATCGGTCAGAAAAGATACGGATTTGACCAATTTGGCTCTTTGCTAAATGCAAAGAGATTGCTAAATTTCTGAGGTCTCAAAGACCATAGCGATGATGCAATACAAATCATTGTGGGGAGTGTAAATATGACAGATATCAATGATTATGAAGATGCAGAAGATTCTGCTGTAGATGAAGATGAAGCCAAAGCGGCTGAGAGTGGCGCGGCTGATGAAGAAGCAGGCAACTTAACTGATGCTGATCTTGCTGAAGCAGAAACGCTTACCGTAACTGCGAAACAAAAACAGCGCCAAGCATTGGAAGATGAAATTGCTGCGTTTTTAGCTCGCGGCGGGAGAATTACTGAAGTTCCGCCAGACGAACATAGCGACCTTTAATAATAAAAAAGCATCACATGAGTGATGCTTTTTTATTGGCTTTTAGGTTGAGTTAAAGGTTATTTTGCAGTTCTTTTAAAATGCCGCATTCATCTACTGTACGGTCGGTCGAGCAATGTCGTTTTAAATCGATGAGTGTTTCTTTTAAAAGCAAAAGTCGTTCAATTTTTTCCGATACTTCAATCAAATATTTATTCACCAAATTATCAACTTCCGTACAAGCCTGTTTAGGCTGAGCTTTCATTTCTTTTAGCGTTTTAATGTCGTTGAGAGAAATATCTAATTCGCGGCAATGCTTAATAAACAATAGGTCCGCGAGTGTTTGATCTGTGTAAACACGATAATTATTTTCTGAACGCTGAATACGGTCCAGCACACCTACTTTTTCGTAATAACGAATAGTATCGATTGGGACATCCGCTTTTTTTGATAATTGGCCAATAGAAAGACTCATAAGACTTGACTCTGGAGCTACTCAAGGGTTTTTAATCACTATAAAAGAGTTTTTGAGGAAATAAAATGGCTGGATGTGGATGTGCTTCAACATGTTCTCCTACAAAGAAAGTAAGCCCGCGCTTTAGAAAAGCGTTATGGATTGCTCTTGTAATTAATGCACTCATGTTTGTAGTTGAAATAGTAGGTGGTTATAAAGCCCAATCTGTTTCACTATGGGCGGATGCACTAGATTTTGCCGGAGATGCTGCAAATTATGCTTTGTCTTTAGTTGTACTTTCGATGAGTCTTTATTGGCGCGCAACCGCAGCTCTTGTTAAGGGTATTACGATGGCCGCTTTTGGTTTCTTCGTCATTGCAAAAGTGGTATGGTCATTTTTTCATGGTGTTTCACCTGAACCGATGGTCATGGGGGCAATTGGGGTAATGGCTTTAATTGCTAACGTTTCGGTTGCTTTAATGCTTTATGCATTTAGAGATGGTGATGCCAATATGCGTTCTGTTTGGCTGTGTAGCCGAAATGATTCTATTGCCAACATTGCTGTTATTTTTGCTGCTGTAGGCGTGTTTGGAACAGGCACTGTATTTCCGGATTTATTGGTAGCCTTTGTGATTGCATACTTAGGTGTATCTTCGGGCTATGCTGTGATTAAGCAATCATTACAGGAACGAAAACAGTCAAAGGTGATGTTGGGTTCACAGGTTTAATTTTGATTGCATAAATAAAAAGTACCATTTAAGTATGGTACTTTTTAGTGTTTGAATGCATTAGATGAGAAGTGAAATTGCAATACTCCACATAACACAACCAATAAGAAAATCTAAAATTTTCCAAGCTTTTGGATTGATAAATAGTGGTTTTAATAATCTTGCACCATAACCCAAACTGAAAAAGAAAATCCAAGAAGCAAGAATGCTGCCCAAGGCAAAACTGATTTTATCTTCTAGCTGAGTTGCAACCGACCCCATCAGTACAATGGTGTCTAAATAGACGTGTGGATTTAGCCAAGTAAAGGCAAGACAGGTTATAAGTGCTTGGGTTAGAGTCTGTTTTTGACTGCCATCAAGCTCCATGCCTTGATTCGTTTTAAACGCAGCATAAAATGCTTTTGCACCGTAGACGAATAAGAATGTTGCCCCTAAATATTTAGCGACTGTGATTAAGATGGGAGATGCTGTCATAATTTCGGCAAAACCTAATACACCACAGGCGATTAAAATCGAGTCAGACAAGGCACAGATTAAACATAACCAAAATACATATTGCTGTTTAAGCCCTTGCTTTAGAACAAAAGCGTTTTGAGCACCAATTGCTACAATTAGACCGCTACCAATACCTAAACCTTTAAAAAATACACTCAGAGAAAGCATAACCATTAAGCAGAAAAAATCAGATGGGGGAATTATCTGACTTTTTATTAAGAAATAAGTAAAATTAAGAATATTTAGGTTTGGCTAAAAATAATTTAGGTTTTGTATATGTTAGATAGTAAGCAATGTGAAGCTTTTCTGGCTGTTGCAGAAGTCGGGAGTTTTGATGCAGCAGGAGAGCATTTATGTATAACGCCTTCTGCCGTATCACTACGTGTACAAGCACTAGAAAAATATTTGGGTCAGATTTTAATTATACGTGGCCGCCCTTGTGTACTCACACAAGCAGGACAAACCTTACTTCAGCATTTACGTCATACAAGGTTAATGGAGCAAAATCTATTACAAGGTTTAATGGGCAAATCTTCTGAATCGGAATTTTATAAAATTGCTTTAGCTTCAAATGCAGACTCATTAGCAACTTGGCTTTTACCCACTATTCAACAAACGTTATTTAAAGAAAAAATAGTGCTAGAGCTAAAAATTGATGATCAATCACACACGCATACTTTGCTAGAAACAGGGCAGGTCAATGCATGTATTACAGCAGAAGAGCAGGTGATGGCGGGTTGCTTAGCTCAGCCTCTTGGTAAAATGCGCTATAAAATGCTGGCATCGGCCGAATTTGTAAACCAGTGGTTTAGTGGTGGAATTAACCGAGAAACTTTAAGAAAAACTCCCGCCGTTATTTTTAATCATAAAGATTTAATGCATTCGGAAGTTTTATTAAAAGGATATGGTTTACCGATGCAGAGTTATCCTTATAGTTTTATTCCTGCCACAGATGCTTTCGTTAAAGCAATTCAGCTGGGTTTAGGTTACGGAATGGTACCCGAACTTCAAGTTCAACCATTACTTGAAAATGGAACACTTATTGACATTATGCCTGAGGCTCAACTGGATGTTCCTTTGTATTGGCACCACTGGAAAAGACAGTCGAAGCAACTCGATGTACTGACCGAAACAATTGTTCAATCAGCAAAACAAATACTGCGATGATAAAGTTAAGAGAGCTTGCGATGATAAAAGTTTGAAACGTGTTGAATTTTATCTTTAATATTATTATGCAAAATTCATGCGCGGGATGGCATAAAGTATTTGCCATCACCACACTTAGTTAAAAAATTAAGATTGTGTCAGCTCAAGTGCACGTTGATAAGCGACTTTTTTCTTAATACCTGTTAAATCGGCAGCAAGTTGAGATGCCGCTTTAACAGATAAATCTTGAAGTAAGCGTTTTAAAAGTTCGTCTAGTTTTTCTTGTTCCAGATCGGTTTTTTCCGGTGCACCACCAACCACAAGAACAATTTCACCTTTTTCTTGGTTATGGTCATTTTCAATAAAACTAACCAAATCTTTTAAAGTCATTTTTTTGATGGTTTCAAAAGTTTTGGTAATTTCACGTGCAAAACCGACAGGGCGGTTTTCACCAAATACTTCAGCCATATTTTTTACGCATTCTAAAATACGGTGTGGTGCTTCATAAAAAATTAAGGTCTGAGTTTCATTTTTAAGTTTTTCGAGTTGCGTAATACGTTGAGAAGCTTTTGATGGTAAAAAGCCTTCAAAACTAAAGCGGTCACTTGGTAAGCCTACCGCACTTAACGCCGCAATTGCAGCACATGCACCCGGTACAGGTATAACTCTAATACCATGTTCTTGAGCAGCTCGAACCAGTTTAAAACCAGGGTCACTAATAAGTGGTGTGCCTGCATCACTAATCAAAGCAATATTTTCACCAGCGAGTAACTTTTGAACTAGCTGATCAATTTTATTGCTTTCATTATGGTCATGACATGCTGTAAGTGGGGTAGATATATTATAGTGCTTAAATAATTGAGCCGACTGGCGTGTATCTTCGGCAGCCACAATAGAAACTGATTTTAAGATATCAATTGCACGGAAAGTCATATCATCTAAGTGCCCGATAGGTGTGGCTACAACAAATAACTGAGCACTCATTTGGTTTTTACTCCGTACAGATAAACAATTTTAATCGGTTAGTGTACCCGAAATTATCTTTTTGGCGTGAACAAAGTCAGTGGGCTTTTTATTTTTCGAAGTATCTGCTTTTGATTTGCTCAATTGAAAAAAATTAAAAACGTATAGAGCAAGCATTGAGAATATTTACATTTCTAATGGGGAAAATTATGTTAGTCGCGCAGCAGCTCGGGCAATGGGCTGAACAAACAGCATTAAAAATTTTAAAAGAACAAAATTATGAATGGGTCGCCAGTAATTATCATTCACGCCGTGGAGAGGTTGATCTGATTGTAAAACGCGGTAACGAATTGATTTTTGTTGAGGTAAAAGCGCGTGGACAGGGAAATTATGGACAAGCTTGTGAAATGGTCAATGTGAGCAAACAGAAAAAAATAATTAAAACGGCGATGAGGTTTTTACAGCGCTACCCATCTTATCAGGATTTTTATTGTCGTTTTGATGTGATTTGTTTTGATTTTCCACAGAAAATTGCAAAAACAGTACAGCAAGACTTTTCGAAATTCCATTATGATCTGCAATGGATCGAAAATGCATTTACTTTGGATTAAGAGTTCATTACTCTTTTGAGCAAATTAAAACCGATGTTTATGATCAAGCCAAGAAGAGATTGATAGGAGTCTGGTGGAGTGTTGAAACGTATTGCTGTAACAGCGCTTTGTGTCGCAAGTTTGTCAGGTTGCGCAAGTTTTATTTCTGGTGGAACAGGTACAGCTCCAGTTGGAACAGATAGTGGTGTACGTAGCTTAGGTCAGGTATTCATTGATTCTTCAATTAAACGTACAGCGAATATTAACCTCTATAAGCTTGATCAGCGTTTTAAACAATCTCGTATTAACATCGAAAGCTTCCATAGCACGGTATTGTTAACTGGTCAGGTGCCAGACCCATACTTGAAACAGCTAGCAGAAGACAATGTTAAAGCGATGAGCGATGTGAAAGCCGTACATAACTATATTACGGTAGGTAACAAAGTAAGCTATAACACGATCATGCAAGATGCTGGTGTAACTGCAAATACACGTGCTCTATTAATGAAAGCGCCAGTTGTATCGGACAGTAAAGTACTCGTCCATACCGAAGATGGTGTTTTATATGTGATGGGTCGTTTAAATACAGCTGAAATTAATGACTTAAATAATGTGCTTCAAAATGTGGGTAACGTGACCAAAATTGTAACGCTTATTGATAACATTGATTTAGCACCGGCTCCATCAGCATCGACTGGTAATACAACGACTACGCCAGTAATTAATAATGTTCTTGCTCAACCAACAGTTCAAACTCCTGTTGCAATTGATCCGGACCAAGCAGATCCAGCATCATCTACTGCACAATAAAATATGAACTTGATTGAACAATTACAAAGCAAAATTGAGCAGGCGAGAACTCTTTATAAAGAGTTCCGCCTCTATGATTTGGGGAGCTTTGCTTTAAACCGTTTTACACCAAAAGATGGTTTTGAGCAGGTTTTAAATGTGCGTTATGGTTTAAAGCCTCGCCATCGTTTAGATATTTATCGTTCTACTAAGCGTTTAGCACATCGACCACTCATTGTTTTTGTACATGGTGGTGCTTGGCAACATGGTAATAAACGAGACTATTTATTTGTGGGTGAAGCCTTTACAAAAGAAGGTTATGACGTTGCTGTCATTAACTATCAGCTCGCCCCAAAAAATATTTTTCCAAGTTATGTAGATGACTTAACACAAGCGTTAAATTATTTGCATCAAAATCAGGAAAAACACGAAATCTCGACAGAGAATATTGTGCTTATGGGGCATTCGGCAGGTGCATTTAATGTAATGTCTGCTGTTTATCACCCTGACTCAACTAAAATTGAATGTTTAGGGAAAATTAAGGCAATAGTCGGTTTAGCTGGTCCGTATCATTTTGATTATAAGGGTGACCCGCTTGCTGAAGATGCTTTTGATCAAGGTATCTCTTATAAAGAGGTAATGCCTTATTATTTTGTAAATCAAAATAATATTAAGCATTATCTACTCATGGCTGAAAATGATCAGCTCGTAAAGCAACATAATACTTTGGATATGGATCAAGCTCTTAGGGAGAAGGGGAATCATAGCCATATTGCTATTATCCCTAAAACTGGCCATATCACGATTTTGGCCAGTCTATCGAGTTTTGTAAGTCACTACTTCAGAACAAAACGAACCATTTTGCATTTTCTTGATGAAGTATTCTAAAACTATTGAGTTTTAGAAAGTGCAGATTACTTTGCTTGAGTAATCTGCGTAATCATTGCGTGTGCAATACTGCCTTTAAATGGAATTTCAGGAAGCTGATCAAATTTAAAGAATTGTGCATCAGCAATTTCATCTTCCTGCAAAGAAATCTCGCCTGACTCATATTCAGCTTTAAATGCAATCATAAGATTACTTGGAAACGGCCAAGGCTGGCTGGACATATATTGAATATTTTTGAGTTTAAGGCCCACTTCTTCTAAAGCTTCGCGTTGAACAGCCTCTTCAAGAGTTTCCCCAACTTCTACAAAACCTGCAATCAAACCATACATGTTGGTTTTATTGTGAATAGATTTTGCCAGCAAGATTTCATCATCACCTTTAGTAATGATGGTAATAATGCACGGGTTGACGCGAGGGTACTGGTGATAACCACAAGCAGGACATACCATCGCATATTCACTTGAGTGTACTTCGGTGGCATGTCCACAGTGGCTGCAAAACTTGTGATTACGTCTCCATTCGAGCAACTGTACAGCACGACTCGCCTGTAAAAATTGCTCTTTTGACCAGTTAGAAATAAGTTGACGAATTGGAACGAGTTGCAGACCTTCTGGTATAGCTTCTTCACTCAGCAGGTCACGTGCAATGACCTGTTCATCATGAGTGAAAAGCAGATCACTTGCTAACTTTTCGACTTTGGGTAATTGAAAGTTTTGGTCAACCAATAATTGTTGGTGATGAAAAATATAAGCAAGTGATAATTCAGACATTAAGCTGCCTTTTTTTGAAGTTGTTGACTACTTAGCAATGCTACATCAAACATGGATTGTAGAACAGGCTGTTTATTTTTTAAATTGTCAACTAACATATCTAGTCCAGCTAATACGTTAAAAATACAGTAAATCTGATCATGACTAAAAGGTTGGTTCTGGTCGATTTGCTGCTGTACAAATTTAGCAGTTTCAAGCAGAGCATTTTGTTGAACCGTACTTCCTAAAAATTCAGCCGCACCAGCCAATTCTTTTAATGAGCCTGCAATTGCTTCAATATTTTGGGTTTGATCGTTGGCATATAAAGTCAAACTTTGACATACAAAATCGATTAAATTTTTTGTTTCATTTAATAATGTTTCATGTGCTTCATCTAAACGATCTAAAGAAATATTAGTGTTGTTCACACGAATTTGTAGACGGTTAGATGAGTAATGACGTACCAAAATACCAATTGCGTTCATGGCAGATAAAATGCTCTTCATGAGCTGCTGAGCGTAGTTTTCATTACTCAATATATTGATTTGACTTAAACTGCTTGCTTGATGAGAAAGCTCGGCTGCTGCTTCATTTAAGTTGAGTAAGTTAAAGGTATGAGCAAGCTGCATAAGGCTGCTTTGAAGTTGCTGAGCCTTTTCTGGCGACATGTTTTGGTAGTTGTATTCAATATCATTACGAACTTTGTTCATTTCGTCTAAGATCAATTGACTTACCGTTTGCATGGTATCAAAGTCTGGACCATACAAATGTTGGCTCAGTGCTTTAAGTTGAGTATCGGTAAGGAACTCACGACCAATGTTTAGCTGCCCACGAATTTGCTGCGCAAGTTGGTCTTCTTGTCCAATCACAATACTAATAATATCTGCTAGAGCAGTTAAGTTTGCCTCAAAGCTTTCTGGCGATGCTAAAAATAGACCTATAGCGCTCTCAAGATTAATGAATACACGTAAGCGAGCGTCATTTAAAACAAGTTCATCAATGTGATTAAAGGCAGAGTTAACCAATTGCCAATATTGTTGGCTTGGTTGACCATGAGCCATGCTGACTAAATAGCTACCAATAAGTTTGAATGCCTGAAAGTCTCGAGTGGTTTCAGTTTTATTTAAAAATTGATGCAAAGATAATTTATAAAGCTGATGGATAAACTGAGTTTTCTCATTAATGAGCACTTCGGGTAACGGTAACTCAAGTGAAGTTGTTGTAAGGTTTGAAGCAATCTGCTGACCAGATGATGTTAATGGTTTATTTAAGGCTTTTTCCAAATTGTTTAGAGTGTCCAAAAGAAACTGGGGTACTTCAACTTCACGTAAACAAATAAATTCAATATAGCGTTTCACCATGGTCGTGCCTTCACTAAGAGCAACAACCTCATCGGTGTTGATGTGTTCTGGCTTAGCCATAATTTTTTGCATCAACTCAGTTGAATATTGAGTAATTTTTGCCAAATAGGGGATATCAATAAGGCGTAATACTTGAGTGCATTGTTTAAATTGTTCTAACGCATCATCAATACCAAAAGGGAGAGCTTGTTCTTCAATTAATGTACTTACAGCACCTTCTACCAGTTTTATTGAGTTATCAATTTCATTCTTGATAATAAGCAACGCTGTTGGATCAAATTGAATCGAATTATGCTCAGACATAAAAATTCCCCTTTGCAAAAAAAATCAATTGTTATATTCGTCATGGCTCAATAGTTTGAGCTAAAAATCTATACGACTAATATAACTTAACTTGCAAAAGGGGAAACTAAAAAAACACTAGAGAATCAAAAATTTATTTTGCAAAAAGGCAAGGTTCTCCATGTTTTTTCTCAAATTCTTTGACCCAAGTCTCATGTATGTTCAACTCTTCATCTGAAGGGTAAATAACGGGTAAATCAATTTGGACTCTAGCTTTTGTCGTTTTTTGCTGGTCAATTTCACTTTGTGATAGAGCATCCATATCAAAGGAAACTTGACCACCGGTCATTGCCAAGTAAACATCAGAAAGAATTTCAGCATCGAGTAACGCACCGTGGAAAGTACGGTCACGCGCTGGAATTTCATAACGGCGGACTAAGGCATCAAGTGAGTTTTTCTGTCCAGGATGCTTATTTTTGGCTAAAGCTAAGGTATCGGTAACTTCACAAACTTCTGAAAGAGCAGGTAACCCAACACGTCTAAACTCCATATCGAGGAAGTTCATATCGAAGGTTGCATTATGAGCGATAATTTCTGCGCCCTTTAGATACTCAAACAAAGTATCTGCAATGTCTGCATAGAGCGGTTTATCTTTTAAGAAATCATCACTGATACCGTGAATGTTTTCTGAATCGCCCACTGGTTTTTCAGGGTTAATATAGATGTGAATCGAACTACCCGTAAGCTTACGGTTAATCATTTCGATTGCGCCGACTTCAATAATGCGGTCGCCATCTTGGAAATAGAAACCAGTCGTTTCAGTATCGAGAATGAGCTGACGAGGGCCTTGTAATTTAAGCTTTGCTTCGGTAACAACAATTTGAGGATGAATATTGCTAATTTGTTGCTTTGCTTCTTGCTCTACAGCTTCAACCTCATTTACTTCTTCGTCGACAGTAATCATCTCAACTTCTTGTGATGGTTCAAGAGCGACACCTTCATCTTCGGTTGTTTCAACCAGATCAAACCCGAAAGGATCATCTAGCAACCAGTCCTGTTCAGGCTTTTTTATATCTTGCGGTGCAGCGACAGGCTGTGGTTGCTTGAGTTCTTGAGCAGTCTTATCTGCACCTAAATTTGCAAGTTGGTCTGCCATTTCATTACCAGGATGTCCTGCATGGCCTTTAATCCAATTCCACTCAATATTTCTACCTGCGCAAACAGCATCAAGTTTTTGCCATAGGTCAGGATTTTTAACATCTTTCCAATTTTTCTTTTTCCAGCCATGAATCCACTCTGTAATGCCTTGCTTTACATAATTTGAGTCGGTCCAGATAATTAATTGTGCATCAGGAGGGCAAAAAGAAACGCCCTCAATAGCAGCCATAAGCTCCATACGGTTATTGGTTGTGTTGGGTTCACCGCCAAATAATTTATGTTCACCCTGTTCGGTAATGACATATGCACCCCAACCGCCTAAACCGGGATTGCCACGACATGCACCATCAACATACAGTGTGATTGTTTGAGACATAAATCGAAACCTAAACTGAAAGAAAAAGAACTGAATATGGTGTATTGTATACGCAAAAAGTTCGGTTCCATCGTTACAAAGCAAGCTTTTTTTAATTTCTTGTAACATTTCCATGCAAATGACATTAAATTATTGCCTTGTCTATCTTGCATGCTTTACTACAATGGCATCGAAGACCTAGGGTTTGTGGGCAGACCCCAAGAAATATTACGCGAGTTGTTTGGAAGTTTTTATGTATAAACCAACCACATTTGTGTGGCAGCCATCTGCAGCATCATTATTCAAAATTACAGTACTTAGCTCTGCTTTAGCTGCGTTGGGTATTACAACAGGCTGCTCTTCGACTCCGCAATCTGCAAAAACCTCGAAAACAAAACAGGTCAGTGGAGCAGGCTATCTTGATGCAAGCAGTCTAGACTCGTTAGAAGATTTACTTTCAGCAACAGATATGCGTGCTGTAGAGGGTGATCGTTTACTTATTTTAAAACACGGTGACGTTTGGAAGCGTATGGCTGTGGGCTTCAAAATGGACCTCGATCACTGGGATCCGCGTATTGAAGCGCAGCGTAGTTGGTTTATTTCACGTCAGCCCTACCTTGACCGTTTAAGTGCTCGCGCAAGTCGTTATTTATATCATACTGTTAAAGAAGCAGAACGCCGTGGTCTTCCAACTGAACTTGCGTTATTACCAGTAATTGAAAGTTCATATGACCCTGCTGCAACAAGTAGTGCGGCAGCAGCAGGTTTATGGCAGTTTATTCCAAGTACTGGTCGTATTTATGGTTTACAACAAACAGGTATGTATGATGGCCGTCGTGATGTTGTTGAGTCTACACGTGCTGCATATGAGTTCTTAGGAAGCTTATATAACCAGTTTGGTTCATGGGAATTGGCTTTGGCAGCTTATAACGCTGGTCCGGGCCGTATCCAACAGGCGATTAACCGTAACCAAGCTGCGGGTTTACCAACTGACTACTGGTCACTAAAACTTCCACAAGAAACTATGAACTATGTTCCACGTTTCTTGGCAGTTGCACAAATTATTAAAAATCCACGTGCTTACGGGGTTTCATTACCACCAATTGCGAATAGACCCCATTTCCGTGAAGTTACGTTATCTGCGCCGTTGTCTTTAAATGAAATTGCTTCGGTCAGTGGTCTTAGCCGTGCCGAGTTATATGCATTAAATCCAGGCTATCGTGGTGAAACAGTAGACCCAGCAAGTCCAATGCGTATTTTAATTCCGGCTGATGTAAGTCCATCAGTTGATAATAAATTGAAAGGAATGAAAGCGGGTGGTGGTTCAGGTTGGTGGGCAAATGTCACTTCGCCGTCTAAACCGACAACCAGTCCTTCAAGTTCAGTCACAATTAAAACGACACCCGCGACTCAGGTTCAGCCTGTAAGACCAACGACACCTGCTAAAACAACCAGCAGCTCTGTGACTGTAAAAGGTTCAACACCGCGTGGTTCTGATGCTTTAGCTGCTTTTGCAGCCTCAGCTGATGTGCCAAGTGCACCTCGTATTCCAGTTGCAGTAACGCCTGCAACCAATGTTAAGCCAGTAAGAACAGAACCACCTATTTCAGCTGTTGAGCGTGAGAAAATTTTAGCGGCGGTTCGTGCTGAAGGTGAGAAGGAAACTGTTGAGCAAGCTTTACAGCCACAGGCCACTCAAGCTGAAAAAGACCAAGTGGTTGCTGAGTTAAAGGCAATTGCACCGCAAGGTACCGAAATTGTTGATCCTTACGATGGCAAAATTAAGTTAACTGCGATTCAGACGAGCCTGTCGGTTGCTGAACAACAAGGTAAAGAGTTAAGTAAAGGTTTTGCTTATCCGAAAACTTTAGCTGAAGATGCAACTCTTGCAAACTCTGAAGAAGCACAGCGCAATAAAGATAAGCCTTATATTAAAACCGATACCGATGTTGTTGTTGTACAGCCTAAAGGTAAGCGTAGTACTTATACCGTACAACCGGGCGATACATTAGCGATTATCGCAATGAAAAATGGGGTCAACTGGCGTGATGTTGCCAAGTGGAACCAGATTGATCCTGAAAAGACTCTATTTGTAGGAACTAGCCTGTATTTGTATGATGCTAAACCGCAAGAGGTTGAGTCTACGACAAAATCAGCAGCTAAACCTGATGTATATGTTGTTCAAGCAAATGACAGTTTAACTGGCGTGGCAAATCAATTTAATTTGTCAGTAAAACAGCTTGCTGAATATAACGATTTATCTGTCAGTGATGGTCTATATGTTGGTCAAAAGCTGCATTTGAAAGAGCCTAAAGGCAACCGTAATTCTGCTAAGGCAGAGCCTAAAGCTGTTCAGGCAAGTACACGTCGTATTGCAACAAAGAGCTATACAGTTAAACGCGGCGAGTATTTGAAGTTAATTGCAGATCGTTATGCATTATCTAATCAGGAATTGGCGGAGCTAACACCAGGGTTGTCAGCTGGTAGTAATTTAATGGCTGGCCAGAAAATTAATGTACCTGCAAAAGAAGTTGCTGCTGTTGATGAATCTGATGACAACAAAGCTTCTGGCAAATATGAAAAACTTGCAGCAGGTCCGTCGTATAAGACTGAAAGTTATAAAGTACAGCGTGGCGATACATTATCAAGCATTGCGACCAAGTCTAAAATTAGTTTAGCCGAACTTGCAGAACTGAATAACTTAAAAGCGAGTAGCCATGTACAGCTTGGTCAAAACTTGAAAGTACCTGCGGGCGTAAGTGTTCCAGACCACTATGTTGTTCAGTCGGGCGATAGCTTACATGCGATTGCGGCTAAATATAACTTACAAACCAGTTATTTGGCTGATTTAAACGGTTTATCTCGCACAGCAGGTGTTCGTGCTGGTCAGCGTTTAAAATTGACAGGTGAGGTTGAAACACCGAGCAAGGCTACGACTAAAAATGCCAAAGAAGAAACACCAGAAACTTATACTGTTAAATCTGGTGATAACTTACGAAGCATCGCCAACCGTTATCATTTACAGTTAGATTATCTGACTGCATTAAATGGCTTGTCTCGTAACAGCAGTGTGCGTGTCGGTCAGCATTTAAAGTTAACAGGTGATGTACCTATTGTAGAAACAGCGAAAGCTGATACAGCAAAATCATCAGCTAAACCTGTTGCAGCAGGCAAAAATACTGAAAAGTATACGGTTAAAGCTGGTGAGTCGTTAAATGCGATTGCGAGTCGTGCAGGTATTTCAGTTCGTGAACTTGCTGAAATGAATGCATTAAAAGCAAATGCTAACCTACAGCGCGGCCAAAATATTGTGATTCCAAAAACTGTAGTGGAATACAAAGTCAAACGTGGCGACACCTTAATTGGTCTTGCGAGTAAATATGGTCTAGAAACCACTTTACTGGCGGAACTCAACAACTTAACACCGTCGACTCAATTACGTATTGGCGATATTATTAAAGTGCCTAATTTATAGAATAATTAGAACTTTATGCAAAAGTTATATTCTCAACTGAGCCTGCTAGTCGGGCTCAGTGTTTTTTCACAAGTTATATTCTCTGCACAGCAAATCACGCCGTATATTGCAATTCATTCTAAGCCTAAATACCTTGCAATGGCTGCTATGCCTTATGCCAACCCAAATGCACCGAAAGGTGGAGTATTGAGTCGGGCTGCGCAAGGGACTTTTGATAACTTAAACAGCATGAATGGGAAGGGAAACGCGACAGAAGGGGTAAATTATCTTTTTGATACTTTAATGACTCAGTCACTTGATGAAGTTGGGGTTTTATATCCACTTTTAGCCGAGAAAGTTTCGTATGACCCAGAAAGAACCCAATCCATTACTTTCTATTTAAATCCCAAAGCCCGCTTTAGTAATGGGCAGCCTTTAACAGCAGCAGATGTAAAATTTAGTTTTGATGCGTATCAGACCAAATCTAATTTTGGCCTACAAATGTATCTTGCAGACTTGGCAAAAACAGAAGTCATTAACCCACATCAAGTTAAATTCACTTTTAAGTCTAGCCATAATCCTAAAATGCCATTTGTTGTGGCGAGCTTGCCGATTTACTCAAAAGCAGATTGGACGAACCGTGACTTTACTCGTATTACCTTGCAACCGATTGTAGGTTCAGGGCCGTATGTGGTTGAGAAGATTGATGCTGGACGTAGTATTAGCTATAAACGAAACCCGAATTATTGGGCAAAAGATTTGCCTATTAATAGAGGGCGCTATAACTTCGACCATTTAAAATATGTTTATTACCGAAATTGGGATATTGCATTCGAAGGTTTTAAATCTGGGCAATATACCTTGCATGAAGAAACTAATCCTAAAAAATGGGTCACTGACTACAAGTTTCCAGCGGTAAAAGCAGGTTTAGTCATTCTATATAAATTTAGACACCATAACCCGATTGCAACCGAAAGTTATGTATTTAACACACGACGAAAACCTTTAAACGATATTCGCTTTAGACAAGCTGTAACCTATGCCTATGATTTTGAATGGCAGAATAAAGCTTTGTTTTATGGACAATATCAAAGACTGCAAAGTTATTTTGAAAATAGTGAGTTGGCAGCAGAAGGTCGTCCTTCAAAGAGTGAGCTCACTATATTAAAGCCTCTTTTGCCAAAGCTTTCACCAGTCATGCAAAAAGCTGTTTTGACAGACTGGAAATATCCTGTCTCGGATGCCAGTGGTTTTAACCGCCAAAACTTATTAACTGCCAGACAATTACTTATTCAAGCTGGCTATAAAATTAAAGAAGGGCGGTTATATACGCCCGAAGGTAAGCCTGTACAAATTGAGTTTCTTATTCAGCAAGATGGCAAACAAAGAACACTTATGCCATTTGTAAGAAATTTAAAAAAATTAGGAATTAATATTAATTTACGGCAGGTTGATGCGCCGCAATATTTAGAGCGTACACGCCGTTATGATTTTGACATGACCACCATGAACTTGCCGCAATCTTTAAATCCGGGCAATGAACAGGCTCAGTTCTGGGGAAGTGCCGCAGCAGTTCAAGATGGTAACTATAACTACGCTGGTATTCGTAATCCGGTTATTGATGCAGTTATTTCAAAACTGGTCACTGCCAAAGACCGTGAGCAGCAAATTATTTATACTCATGTTCTTGATCGATTACTTCGTGCAGGATATTACCAAATTCCGACTTATGGAAAAGGTGATTATTGGTATGCATACTGGAATATGTATCAGCAACCTAAAGTGAAACCCGTGCTCTCTGCTGGTATAGAGTATTGGTGGAGTAATCCAAACCAAGCCAAAAAAGTTGCCCAATATTTACATCAACAATAAAAGCACGTACCTAAAGGAAATCCTGTTATATGGGTTCATATATTCTGAAGCGACTTCTTTTAATGATTCCAACGTTGTTCATTATTTTATTGATCAACTTTGTGGTCGTGCAAATTGCACCAGGTGGGCCAGTTGAACAGGCAATTCATGAAGTAGAAAGTGGCTTAGGAGCAGGGCGTGTATTAGGTACTGAAATGTACTATCAGGGCGCTAAAGGTTTAAGCCCTGAAATGGTTGAGCAAATTAAAGCACAGTACGGTTTTGACCATCCTCCAGTAGAACGTTTTTTACTGATGTTAAAAGGCTATTTGACCTTGGATTTTGGACAAAGCTTTTTTAAAGATAAATCAGTAGTTGAGCTGCTTTGGGAAAAAATGCCTGTGTCAATTTCACTTGGGCTATGGAGCACTTTGCTGATTTATCTTATTTCAATTCCGCTTGGTATTAAAAAAGCCAAACAACAAGGTTCTTGGTTTGACCGTTCTACCTCTCTATTACTTGTAGTAGGTTACGCAGTACCAAGTTTTGTCTTTGCTATATTACTTATCGTTTTCTTTGCAGGTGGATCATATTTTCACTGGTTTCCATTGCAAAACCTCGTGTCGGATAATTTTCATCAATTGAGTCTTTTCGGAAAAATTAAGGACTACTTATGGCACATGACGTTGCCGCTTATTACCCTGGTGTTGGGTGGTTTTGCCAGCCTAACTTACCTAACCAAATATTCATTTTTAGAAGAACTCAATAAACCTTATGTCTTGGCGGCTTATGCAAAAGGTTTAGATAGTCAGCAAGTCTTATATAAACATGTATTTCGTAATGCCATTTTAGTGTTGCTCGCCGGATTGCCTGAGGCTTTAGCAGGCATTTTCTTTGTGGGAAATCTTTTTATTGAGATTATTTTTCATCTAGATGGTGTCGGTTTATTAGGCTTTGAAGCAATTGTCCAGCGAGACTATCCGGTTATTTTTGGCGTATTGTTTTTCTTCACGCTTTTTAGCCTGCTTTTGCGACTTATTTGCGACGTGCTGTATCAATGGATTGATCCGCGTATTCACTTTGACGCACAAGGAGGCAAATAATGTCTTTTATTGTGCGATCAAGACTGCAAAAGTTTAGGCAACATAAATTAGGTTGGGCAAGCTTTATCTTGTTTAGCCTTATTTTGATGATGTCATTGGCTGCTGAACTCATTGCTAACGACAAACCATTGTTGGTGAAATATGAGGACACTTATTATTTGCCTGTCGTTAAAACATATCCCGAAACCACTTTTGGTGGTGTGTTTGAAACAGAAGCAGATTATAAAGACCCTGCTGTACAAGAACTTATTAATCATAAAGGTTGGGCGATTTGGCCGCTCATTCAGTTTTCTTACCAGACTCCTAATTTAGACTTGGCTGTACCTGTGCCATCACCACCTTCTAAGCAGAACTGGTTAGGCACAGATGACCAAGGGCGAGACGTACTGGCACGTATTCTCTATGGGCTTAGAGTCTCATTACTTTTCGGCTTGGCTTTAACAGCTTGTGCAGCACTACTAGGCATTTTTGTGGGTGCTATACAAGGCTACTATGGTGGCTGGGTCGATTTGTTGGGGCAACGACTGGTAGAAGTCTGGAATGGTTTACCCATGCTGTTTATGGTCATGATTTTGGTCAGCATGTTTACCCCAAATGTATATTGGCTATTTTTTATTATGCTGTTCTTTAGCTGGACCGTACTTGTGGGAATTGTCCGCGCCGAATTTTTAAAAGCGCGTCAACTTGACTATGTCCGTGCTGCTCAGGCTTTAGGTGTAACTGATAGAGCAATTATCTTTAAACACATTTTGCCAAATGCCATAAGTTCTAGTCTATCGCAGTTACCTTTTATTTTGACCACTAATATTATTGCTTTAACCGCACTTGATTTCTTGGGCTATGGCTTACCGCCAGATGCAGCTTCTTTAGGTGAATTATTGCTACAAGGTAAAAATAACTTAGACGCACCGTGGTTGGCTTTATCTGGGTTTTTTAGCTTAGCTTTTGTATTGTCATTATTAATTTATATTGGGGAGGCGGCACGTGATGCATTTGACCCAAGAAAATAACTTAAATGTAGATGCTAGATTGCTAAATATAGAAAACCTTTCAATCTCTACGCAAGATCAGCCTTTATTAGAAGGTCTCAATTTACACTTACAAGCTGGTGATACGCTTGCAATTGTAGGTGAGAGTGGTTCAGGTAAAACAATAAGCTGTTTGGCGATGATGGGATTATTACCAGAAAAATTAAAAACATCTGGTCGTATTGTTATTGATTCAAAAAATATTTTAGAAATAGACGAAAAGACTAGAACTTATTTACGTGGCCATCACATTGCCATGATTTTTCAGGAGCCTTCTACAACTTTAAACCCATTACATCGGGTTGAAAAAATTGTAGGTGAACATTTTATTTTACAAGATTGGTCAAAATCGAAAGCTCAGCAGCAGGTAATTCAATTATTAAAAGATGTAGGAATTGCTAATCCCGAGCACATTTTAAAACGTTATCTGCATGAGCTTTCAGGTGGACAAAAACAACGGGTGATGATTGCGGCTGTGCTAGCTCTTCAACCTAAAATTTTAATTGCAGATGAACCAACTACCGCGCTTGATGTGATTTTACAGACGCAAATTTTAGAGTTACTGAGGTCTTTGCAAACCAAATATAGCATGGCGCTGATTTTAATTAGCCATGATTTAAATTTGGTACGCCGTTATGCCGATGAGCTGATTGTATTACACAAAGGGCAAGTTGTAGAGCAAGGTCAGCTTCAACAGATTTTTGAAAAGCCTGCGTCAATTTATACCCAGCAATTGTTAGATCATGATCTTGGTTTTGCTGAACCACTTTCCTCCAGTCATAAAATTTTATCTGTTCAACAACTCAATGTTAAATATCCAATACGACGTGGTTTCTTTAACCGAATTCAAAGCTATACCACTGCTGTTGAAAATATATCCTTTGAGCTAGCTCAAGGCGAAGCATTAGGTGTGGTTGGTGAAAGTGGTTCTGGAAAATCTTCTTTGGCTTTAGCTCTGGTCCGATTAATTAAAAGTGAGGGGCAAATTATCTTTTTAGGGCAAGATATAAACGGCCTAGAACTAAAAGCTTTACATAAGATCAGGTCAGACTTACAGATTGTTTTCCAAGACCCATTTGGTAGCTTAAACCCGCGTATGACAGTAGGGCAGATTATTGCTGAAGGTTTAAAAGTGAAAGCAGTGGCTGATCACGAGATCAAACAGCAAGTTGAATCTGCTTTGGTAAAAGTTGAGTTGGCTGAAGACTTTCAACATCGCTATCCGCACGAGCTTTCGGGGGGACAACGTCAACGCGTTGCTCTAGCACGAGCTTTAGTGGTTCAACCTAAACTTTTAATTTTAGATGAACCAACATCTGCCTTAGATCGAACCACGCAAAAAGCCATGATTCAATTATTGCGACGTTTACAACAAACAGAGCACCTCAGCTATATTTTTATCAGTCATGATTTAAATGTGGTCAAAGCATTGTGCCATAAAGTGATGGTATTACAGCATGCAAAAGTTGTTGAATATCAGCTGACTGAACAGTTATTTAATGCTCCTAAAACTGAATATACCAAGCAATTAATTACGGCGAGTCTCTAATTTATTTAAATAAGTCTATGTTTTATAATCATAAATATTATTTAAATTTTTAATGCAAAAAGTTGCATTTCTCTATACTTTTTAAATTTGACATGTGCTATTGTCAGTTATCGATTTTCCCTTGACATGACCTATAACTCATCTAAATTAGAGTAATTACTCTAAAGTATTAAAAGAGGTTAACCATGAGCCAGATTGCACAACCAATCACAATTCGAAATACCACATTTAAAAACCGGATTATTAAAGGTGCAATGAGTGAGGCACTTGCAAACTATGAGGGGCAGCCAAATGACTTACATTTGGGCTTGTATGGTGCATGGGCTAAAGGTGGTTTAGGCTGTGCAATTACTGGTAACGTCATGGTCAATTTCGAAGCCAAAAACGAACCAGGCGTGGTTGTGATTGAAACTGAGCGTGACCTAGAGCGTTTAAAAGAATGGGCAGCGGTCGGTAAACAATATGGAATGGTACAGCTCATTCAATTGTCTCACCCAGGTCGTCAGTGCCCTAAAGGCTTAAATAAAGAAACAGTCGCACCTTCGGCAGTTCCTTTTAGTCCAGCTTTAGCGACTATGTTTGGCACTCCACGTGCGCTTACACATGAAGAAATTTTGGATATTATTAAACGCTTTGCAACAGCTGCTAGCATTTGTGAGAAAGCTGGTTTTGAAGGGGTACAGTTACATGGTGCACACGGCTATTTAATTAGCCAGTTTTTATCGCCATTAACCAATAAGCGTACAGACCAGTGGGGTGGGTCAGTTGAAAACCGTACTCGCTTTTTACTAGAAGTTTATAAAGCGGTACGTGAAGCAACTTCAGAGAATTTTATTATTTCAGTGAAGCTCAACTCTGCCGACTTCCAGCGCGGTGGTATTAGCGAAGAAGATGTAATTTCGGTATTTAAAGCAGTTGATGAAGCAGGAATTGATTTAATTGAAATTTCAGGTGGTACTTATGAAGCACCTGCAATGGCTGGCGCAAAAGCCGATAAACGTAAAGCAAGTACCATTGCACGTGAAGCATACTTCTTAGATTTCGCTGAAAAAATCCGTCAGCATGTAAAATGTAAACTTATGGTGACAGGCGGCTTCCGTACGGTAGAAGGCATGAATGCTGCTTTAGCAAGTGGGGCATGCGACTTTATTGGTATTGCTCGTCCACTTGCTGTTGAAACAGATTTAACTGACCGTTTAATCGCAGGCCAAGACGTTCGCTACGCCGTAAAACCAATTAAAACAGGTTTACCTTTTGTCGACAAAATGGCGATTATGGAAATTATTTGGTACGCAGCACAATTTAAAGCAATTGGGCAGGGTAAAAAACCAAATCCAAAGTTATCGCCTTTAATTGTGTTTTTAAATTACGCGAAGGGCAATATTAAGGCCGTTGTTCAGGGGCGCGTGAACTCACGTAAATCTGCATAAATAAATTACCAAGCAATAGCCCAGTAAGTCTGAAACGTAGAAGCAGACCATTGACCTTTAATTAGAGCATTTTTAAAGGCAGGTCTGTTTTCTATTTGGACAAGATAACGCTGTATATGTTTAAACTGGCTGTAATTTTGTGAGCAAGCCAGTAACGGAAACCACATCAAAATATCAGCAGTAGTAAACTGATCTCCAGCAAACCATAAGTGACGTTCTAAATGTTTATCAATCATGCTCATGTGTCGTTGTAATGATTGATTGAGATAGCCTTGATCAAATCCATATTTTAAAAGCTTAGGAACGAAACGGACCAGAAAAGGTGTGCGCTCTGCAATTTGGTGAAAGATTTGTTTGAGTACCAGATCGGGAATGAATGTCGCCTCACAGTAATTTTTCCAATAATAAAAATTTTGAAGTTGTTGGTTTAATAAATTGTTCTGTCCCAGTTGTGGGTGTAAATGAGAGAAATAATCTAGGATTGCTGAGGTTTCAGCCAAAATTGAAGTTTGCTCTTGTTCAATAATTTCGAGCGTTGGAAATTTTGATAATTGATGCGGTGAGTTATTATTTTTGTCTTCATCCGAATGATATTTAGTTATGAGCTCATAGTTCAGTCCTAATTCTTCTAAAAACCAAATAATGCGTTGAGAGCGTGAATTTTGTAAATGAAATAATCGAATTTGCATGTCATGTTCAAATTATAGTTCTGATCTGTTTTTAGTATAGGGTAGAACATAGTTTAAGTATAATAAAATATTTATAAATCATGAATTTATAATATTTTATATGAGAAAATAAAAGCCACTGTATTTTTAGACAGTGGCTTTTTTAATGACTGATCTCCCTAGTGAGATCTTACATGGTAAAAGGCTGATGTTTTGGTTCTTTATATTCTTAGTTTAGAACGTATAGCTTATACCTAATTGAACAGTACGTGATTCACCAGGATAGGCATATAAATTAAAAGCACTTTCATCATAAATTCTGTTAAAAATGTTCTTCACATCTAAGTTAAGGCGTAATTTTGGCGTTGCCTGATAATAAGACACGAGGTCGGTAACTCCATAGCCTTTCATGGTGTAGGTACTATTGGCTGTTTGGCCTACACGTTTATCAATATATTTTTGATTGATACCTAAGCCCAACCCTTGTAAAGACCCATTCTGAAATTCATAGATATTTAAAAGATTAAAACTATTTTTTGGAATGTTGGCTAGAGCCGTCCCTTTTTGCAAGCTATTGTCTTTAGTTACTTCTGCATCTGTATAGGCATAGCCGCCAATAATTTTCCAAGCAGGTGTAATTTGCCCTGCAATATTTAACTCTATACCACGGCTACGAACTTTACCTGCTGCTACTTTATAGGCTGAATCAACAGGATCTAGGGTTAAGACATTTTCTTTGTTGGCATAAAAAATAGCAGAATCAATCGATAACATATTATCAAGTGCTTGCCACTTAAAACCTAACTCGTAAGCTAAACCTTCTTCAGGATCAAACCCGTCTCCATTACGGCTAGCACCAGTGTTTGGCTTAAAAGATTTTGCAGCATTACTGTAGATGGAAAGATCATCACTGGCTTTATAGACTAAACCTAAACGTAGAATAAACGCGTTATGACTGGTATTCCAATTTGCGGTATTCGGTAATAGGTTCTTATAGTCATGCTCGTAATGTTCAAAACGTAAGCCTAATAGCGCGCTTAAACGCTCATTTAAATCGACTTGGTCTTGTACAAAAAGGGCAGTGGTTTTTAAGTTTTCACGGTCATGTGTGGTGACACGATTGAGCTCAGGTAAAGGTTGCCCTAAAACAGGGTTATAGATATTAATAGGGTAGCTACCGATATCTCCGCTTGAGCGAATAATATATGACTTATAATCATAGTTTTCATATTCAAGCCCAGTCACTAAGGTGTTTGCTAAACCCAAAAACTGGAATTTACCTGTTAGGTTAATTTGAGCATCGGTATCTTGCCACTTTAGTTCACGGTAGTTGTAATTTCGACCTAGCGTTTCCCCGTCTTTTTGAATTCCATTTGCTTCTACTGCATAGCCATGTAACTTGCCATTTAAATATTGCACACCAGCATTAAGCTCCCAGTCATTTCCAAGCTCGTGTTCAACTCTTAATTGAGCCATATTGTTGTCATTGTAAAGTCGGTTGTTGTTTTTACCCGTTTCCCACAAATAAGTGTCTGGTGAACTAATGAAAGACTTCTGACCTGCATAGCGTGTTTGTCCACGGTCAAGCGGATGTTGGTTCCTTAAAATATCGGCTTCGAAGGTAACTTTAGTCGCGTCTGAAGCCTGCCATTGAATGACTGGAGCAATGCCATAACGTTTAGATTCAACATGATCACGATAACTATCACCGCCTTCTGCAATCACATTGAGGCGATAGCCAACGTTTTCTGCATTTGGAATAGTGCCTGTCGTGTCTACAGTGGTGCGATATAAACCTTCACTGTTGAGCTGGGCACCTAAAGTTGTTTGTTGCTCAGACTTTGGTGTTTTAGAAATTAAGTTAAAAGTACCGCCTGGGTCACCACGGCCATACAAGCTAGAAGAAGGACCACGTAAAACATCTACACGTTCAATGGTGTTGCTATCTGGCGCATTTGGATAACCACGGTTAATTGGAAACCCGTTTCGATAAAACTCACCACTGGTAAACCCACGCACGTTAAAACCAGTTAGACCTTGACCACCAAAGTTATTAGCACGAGTCACGCCTCCAGCTAAATCAAGCGCCTCAATTAAACGAGTAGTGCCAATATCTTCAATTACTTTTTGGGTGACCACACTGACCGACTGAGGGGTATCTTTTAAAGCAATTTCACTGCGTGTTGCACTACTCGAGCTATCAACTTTATACGTTTGATCTGATGCCTGTTGGGCTTTAATTTTAATAGTGGCAAGAGTAGTTGAAGAAGTGTCTGTATCTGCAAAAGCAGAGGAGATACAGCATAGTTGAGTAATGCTCAGGGAGAGGAGGCGAAGCTTAAGATCCATTTAAAACCTTGTTGATAATAAATATCAGTATAAAAATAAGAATTATTATAATGTAACTGTATGTAAAAGAAATATAGAATCAGTGATAAATTTGCACAAGTGTATTTTATTAAAAAATAAGAAACTTATCTCATGGATAAAATTTGAAGTGAGATAAAATAATTTGAAGCGATGATTCTTTGTAGAAAGAATATGGCGTCCCTACGGGGATTCGAACCCCGGTTACCGCCGTGAAAGGGCGATGTCCTAGGCCTCTAGACGATAGGGACGTTGAGGATGGCGGTATCTTAAGAAGCCGCCACCAAACTGTCAAGGAGGTAAGGTGACAGTTTGTTCAAAATATAGCAAAACAGTTCAGCAGTCTTCTGAGTATCGTATAAAGCAGAGTGTGCTTCTTTACCATCGAACTCAATTCCAGCTTGAATACATGCTTTAGCAAGCACAGTTTGTCCAAACATAACGGCACTTAGCGTAACCGTATCCATGACTGAAAAACTATGGAATGGATTTTGGTTTTTCGTGCTTGTACGTGCAATTGCTGCTTGTAAAAAACCAAGATCAAAATGCGCGTTATGGCCTACTAGTACTGCATGAGTACAATGTTGTTGTTTACGAACTTCATTGACCGATTTAAAAATGCGACGTAACGCAGTTCGTTCATCTTCAGCCATTGCTATACGCATTGGATTGAATGGATCAATACCAATGAAATCTAGCGAACGGCGGTCGAGGTTAGCCCCTTCAAAAGGGTTAATATGTGCATGAAATGCAGGACCAGGGACAAATTGTCCCTGAGCATCATACACAATTGGAATGCACGCGATTTCTAGCAATGCATCTGTCTGGGCATTAAAACCTGCCGTTTCAACATCGACAACAACAGGTAAGAAGCCACGAAAACGTTGGCCAATGACCGGGACAGAGGTTTCTTGTGTCACACTTTTCTCCATTGCAGCGTTTTCCCGGCATGCAGCGGGATAATTTTTTGATCATCTAAATAATCAAAAGATTCTGGAACGAGGTTATCTTCTTTAACCAAAGTAATGGTAGAAGTATTACGCGGTAGACCGTAGAAGTCTGCACCAAAGTGGCTAGCAAAACCTTCTAGGCGCTCTAATTTACCGACTTGGTCAAATGCTTGTGCATAAAGCTCAATTGCATTTGGTGCACTATAGCAGCCTGCACAGCCACAAGCATTCTCTTTTGCATTTTGTGCATGAGGGGCGCTGTCTGTACCTAAGAAAAACTTAGGA
The DNA here is from genome assembly GCF_044538495.1 of Acinetobacter sp. ABJ_C4_1. Classification (NCBI taxonomy): domain Bacteria; kingdom Pseudomonadati; phylum Pseudomonadota; class Gammaproteobacteria; order Moraxellales; family Moraxellaceae; genus Acinetobacter; species Acinetobacter sp. ABJ_C4_1. Next base: position 36,662 of record NZ_JBIUCQ010000019.1, read on the forward strand.
TTACCGCTTGTCGCCACTTCAAGTAAAGTCGTTTGGTGTGTTTGACGTTTTAAAATTGGTAAACAGTAGAAATGCGGTTTAATACCACCAACCAACATATCATTACGGTTAAATAATAAATGCTGAGGAGTGATTGTTGCTGCAACATTGCGGTCTTGTTCTAAAACAAAGTGCGCAGCATCACTTGTTGTGATGTGTTCAAGCACAACTTTAAGTTTCGGGAACTGTTTCAATAATGGTGATAATACCTCATCTAGGAAACGTTTTTCACGATCAAAAATATCTACATGATTGTGAGTCACTTCACCATGAAGCAATAACGGCACTTGATGCTCTTCTAATTGCTCAATGACTGCATAAACTTTGCGAATATCACTCACACCATTGTCTGAGTTTGTAGTCGCACCCGCAGGGTAAAGTTTAATTGCATTTACATGTTCTGATTCTTTAATTTTACGAACTTCATCTGGTGAAGTGTGATCAGTAAAATAAAGCACCATACGGGGGTCAAAATTATTACCTTCTGGAACATGAGCAAGAATGCGTTCGCGATAAGCTAAAGCTTCTTCTACTGTTTTTACAGGCGGCACAAGGTTAGGCATACAGATCGCGCGAGCGAATTGTTTAGCTAAATCTGGAACAGTACGTTTTAATGCTAAACCATCACGTAAATGTGCATGCCAATCATCTGGCTGGAGCAGGGTAATAGAGTTCAAGGCAGTTCAAACTTCGAAATAAAACAAATGATAATCGATAAAGTGTGAAAATGGTAACGAGAATTACGGACAAATGGCAAAATAAAGCGCAGGGAGCTTTAAAAATTAATGTTATATTTTGTTAACGCGAAATATGTAGGAATCGACTAGTGGCGAATAGGGGAAATGTCCATCAATTACTCAAATCTAAAGAAGAAATCGAGTACTTGGTCACTCTACATACCCATCGTTACGCCAATATGCCTTTGCCAACACAACTAGAAAAAAAATTCTGGTGTTTAAATCTTGACCGCACTCGGCAAAATATTTCAAAGTTTCTAGCAAGCGGCGTACTCACTTATTTAATTTTCATTTTGTTAGCCCTTCCAACTGACTACTTAGTGATAGGCAAGCCTTATATTACTTTGGACTTTGTTCATTGTGTATTAAGTGCCATGAATATTGCATTCGCACTTTTACTATTTTGGATTTTTGCCAGATTCAAAAAACTTTCTGAGCACTTTTATTTTGCGGCCTGCGGCATCGTTTTCTTTAGCATTATTACGAGTGCTATGTTGTTGCTGAGTGTTGGAAATATGGCACTTAAAAATCAGTCGATGTTGCTTCTTTCTTTTTTATATATGCTTGGGTTTATCTTAAGCGGGATCAAACCACTCCATATGCTGTATGTAGGTTTATCCGCAGCAATACTGGTTTTTGTTTTTCTTAATTTATTAAACGTAAATTGTGATTATATCGCGCTGGGTCGTGCTTTATTTGGTACTTGTATTTTAGGCTTTTCAATTAGCACGATGCTTATCTCAAGAGAGCGAAGTCTTTTTTTAAATAACCAACTTGCTGAAATTAATGAACAGATTTTACGGATAGAAGCATCTGAACTACTGCATTTAAGTCAGCAAGATGCGCTGACTCAAATTTCAAACCGTCGTACCTTTGATGAAATGTTTGATTTCTTCTATTACCGAGCAAATCAAGAGAAACGTCCTTTAGCTGTTTTATTTATTGATATTGATTTTTTTAAAAACTATAACGATTTTTATGGGCATCAGATGGGGGATAAAGTCATCTCATCTATTGCTTCTGCAATTAAAAATTCGATTCGTCATGTCGATTTTGTTGCGCGTTATGGGGGTGAAGAGTTTGTCGTACTATTACCTGAAACACCTGCACAGGGTGCTTATTCAGTGGCAGCAAATATTTATAAAGCCATCGAACGGCAAGCTATTCCTCATGCCGCTTCGTTAGTGTCGAAGTATGTCACTATCAGTTTAGGGTTCACCGTATATACGGGCGGATTAAAGATGGGACAAGATAACTTAATTCATGCAGCGGATCAGGCGTTATATCGGGCAAAGCAACTTGGCCGTAATCAAATTTATTATCAAGCGTTACAAGTTGCCGAAATTGCCTAACTTAACTTTAAATATAAAAAAGCCACCTATAGAGGTGGCTTTTTTGACATTATAAGAAAATTATTTTTTCTTACTGTCTAATTGAGGGATTGCAGAACCTTGACCGATTGAAAGCAAGCCAGCATCTGTATAGATACCAAGTTTTGCACGTGTATCGGTAATGTCGAGGTTACGCATAGTCAACTGACCAATACGGTCCATTGGTGTAAACATTGAATCACCTTTTTCCATAGTTAAACGTTCAGCTTCGTACGTTAAGTTTGGAGATTCAGTGTTCATGATGGTGTAGTCATTACCACGACGAAGTTCAAGGGTCACTTCACCAGTAATCGCTTTAGCAACCCAACGTTGTGCAGTTTCACGTAACATAAGTGCTTGAGAGTCGAACCAACGACCTTGGTAAAGTAAACGGCCTAAACGTAAACCATTAATACGGTATTGTTCGATCGTGTCTTCGTTATGAATACCAGTAACCAAACGCTCGTAAGCAATATGAAGAAGGGCCATACCCGGTGCTTCATAAATACCACGAGATTTCGCTTCGATAATACGGTTTTCGATTTGGTCAGACATACCTAAACCATGACGACCACCAATACGGTTTGCTTCAAGAATAAGTTCAACCGGATTGTTAAAAGTTTGACCGTTTAACGCAACAGGGACACCTTCTTCAAAACGTACAGTGACTTCTTCTGGTTTGATTTCAACTTCTTCTTTCCAGAAAGCAACGCCCATAATTGGGTCAACGATTTTGATACCAGCATTTAGGTATTCAAGATCTTTTGCTTCGTGAGTCGCGCCCAACATGTTTGAGTCAGTTGAGTACGCTTTTTCTTTTGACATTTTGTAGTCAAAACCGTTGTCGATGAGGAACTGTGACATTTCTGCACGGCCACCAAGTTCATCAATAAAGTTTTGATCTAACCAAGGCTTATAAATTTTAAGATTTGGGTTAGTCAACAAACCATAACGATAGAAACGTTCAATATCGTTACCTTTATAAGTTGAACCGTCACCCCAGATGTTTACGTCATCTTCTTTCATAGCAGTAACGAGCATAGTACCTGTTACTGCACGACCGAGTGGAGTCGTATTGAAATAAGGAACACCACCTGTACTGATATGGAATGCACCACACTGAATTGCAGCAATACCTTCAAGCGCCAATTGTAAGCGGCAGTCAATTAAGCGAGCTTTTACAGCACCGTATTGTTCTGCTTTCTTTGGAATTGCATCGTAGTCGTCTTCATCTGGCTGGCCTAAGTTTGCAGTGTATGCATAAGGCTCAGCGCCTTTTTGTTTCATCCACAATAAAGCAGCTGAAGTGTCTAGACCACCGGAGAAGGCAATCCCAACTTTTTTGCCTACTGGTACATGCTGCAAGATAGTTGCATTATCAGTCATTGCTAATCCTAACATTTATGAAAAAGACCCCGTTGAGGTGGTCTCGAGAATTCTGAATGGCGGCTATTGTAGCACTATTCATGGTGCTTTTTTTTGCAAAAAAAGCATTAATTCACTTGTTATGATTGGTATTTATTATTTGAAGAAAACATAGGATTGTCTTCTTTATATGTAGATTGACCATAATCTCGAATAAAAAATAATTCTTGGTCATCCAAAATCGTTAAAAAAGTATTAAAGTACTATGCAACAAGTTGCAAAAAAATATTGGGACGCAGCATGACAAGTTACGCCAATTTATTAAAACCATTACATTTGGGCTTCACTACCATTAAAAACCGTGTAGTTATGGGTTCTATGCATACGGGATTAGAAGACCGTTTTTTTAACTACTCAAAACTGGCCGCTTATTTTGAAGAACGTGCCAAAGGTGGGGTTGGTCTGATAGTGACTGGAGGTATTTCTCCGAACCGTCAAGGCTGGTTGGCTCCAGCTGGCGGTACTATGAATAGCTTATTTGATATTCCTCAGCACCGTCTAGTAACGCATGCTGTTCATAAACATGGCTCAAAAATTTTAATGCAAATTTTGCATGCAGGGCGTTATGGTTATCAGCCATTTGTGGTGTCTTCAACAGCAATTAAATCGCCAATTTCACCATTTAAACCGCGTCAGCTTTCTGAAAAAAATATTCTCAGCACCATTGAAGACTATGCACAGTGTGCCGACATTGCCAAAAAAGCAGGATATGATGGCGTAGAAATTATGGGGTCAGAAGGATATTTGATTAACCAGTTCCTAAGTCGCCATGTAAATCAGCGTACTGACCGTTGGGGCGGTGAAATCGAAGACCGTATGCGTTTTCCGGTTGAAATTGTAAAAGCAATCCGTGCGAAAGTAGGCGAAAAATTTATTATTTGTTTCCGTTTATCGCTACTCGACCTTGTGCATGACGGTAACACCATGCAAGAAGTGGTGATTGTTGCTAAAGCTTTAGAAAAAGCAGGTGTCACTTTATTAAATACGGGTATTGGTTGGCATGAAGCACGTGTACCAACCATTGTAACCTCGGTACCTCGTGCAGCGTTTGTCGATTACACGGCTCATGTAAAACAACATATTTCAATTCCAGTCATTGCATCTAACCGTATTAATATGCCTGAAACTGCCGAAGAGATTTTGGCAACTGGCAAGGCAGACATGATTCAAATGGCTCGTCCTTTATTGGCCGATGCTTTTTGGGTAAATAAAACTGCGACCAACCGTGTTGATGAAATTAATACCTGTATCGCGTGTAACCAAGCCTGCTTAGACCACGCATTTAAAAATAAACGTGTGTCTTGTTTAGTGAACCCGCGTGCGGGCCATGAAACAGAACTAGTCTATCTAAAGACTAAACAGCCAAAACGTATTGCCGTTGTAGGTGGTGGTGTAGCAGGTATGTCTGCTGCAACTGTGGCGGCAAGCCGTGGTCATGCAGTGACTTTGTTTGAAGCCAATAAAGATGTAGGTGGTCAGTTCAATTTTGCCAAGGTTGTACCAGGTAAAGAGGAATTCCACGAGACAATTCGCTACTTTAAAGTACAGCTTCAAAAAACAGGGGTAGATGTACGTTTAAACACTCGTGTGAATCGCGAGCAGCTTGAACGCGAAGGTTTTGACGAAGTTATTGTGGCAACGGGTGTAATACCACGTGCTTTAAAAATTGAAGGAAGTAACTCACCACAAGTTCTTTCCTATGCTCAAGTTTTACAAGGTGCAGAAGTTGGACAAAAAGTTGCAGTGATTGGGGCAGGTGGTATTGGTTTTGATGTATCTGAGTTTTTACTTAAACCACCACATCAGCCACAGCCTCAACCTTTAGCAGAGTGGCAACGTGAATGGGGTGTAGACCCAGACCCGAACTATGTTTCTGAAGGTGGTATGCAACCACCAGTAGTTGAACCAGCAATCCGCGAGATTTATTTACTACAACGTAAAACAACACCTCTCGGTATTGGCCTTGGTAAGACTTCAGGTTGGGTACACCGTGCACAGCTTAAAAAGCATGGCGTGCGTATGTTACGTGGTGTGCAATATAAAGCAGTCACTGATGAAGGGCTTTGGATTGAGCACAATGGTCAAGACCAGCTTTTACGTGTAGACACGGTTGTAGTGTGTGCAGGTCAAGAGTCGGTAAAAGACTTGATGCCAAAAGAAGGCGAGTCGACTATAGCGAACTACCATATTATTGGTGGAGCAAAGCTCGCAGCAGAGCTAGATGCGAAGCGTGCGATCAAAGAAGGAGCAGAATTAGCTGCTCGATTGTAAAATTGATGAAACAATATGCACTTGAACACAAAGCAATGATATTTTTCTTGAATAAAATGAATAAGCTTTGTATTCTTACGCACATGGAAGCGTGGCAGAGCGGTTTAATGCACCGGTCTTGAAAACCGACGAGGGTGTGAGTCCTCCGTGAGTTCGAATCTCACCGCTTCCGCCAAATTCGAAAAGCCCCTGTTAATAGCAGGGGCTTTTTTTTTATCTATGCTTTTACCACCCAAATAACCCACATCAAAATGTAGGTACATTAATTCTTAGTTTATTAAAGGTGGAAAAATGAAAATAAAAAACTACACACCAACTAAAGGTTTTATATGGACTGTGCTTTTAATTATTTTTATAGCATGGCTTGTATATAAATGTGTTCCTTTAACAGAGAAAGATCAAGATGCTCTTATTCATTCAAATATGGAACGGGAAAGGATTAGGCTAGCTGAAGAGTTTGACTTTTATACACAAGAAGACTTCGCACGACTACCAAAATTTGACTCTCGTAAATATTTTTTAATAAAGCGTAGTGGTCGGTTTTGGTTAATACCAAGAGAGTATTATGGTGCTAATGGTTTTACTATTAGAGTTATAGATATAGATAAACTAATAGGGAAAAAGTGGGAAGGTGATATTGCGGTGGAAGGTGGATTTCGAGTTTTTATGTATTCACCACAATATTATAATCGTAAAGCTGATTTTTTGAGTAGTGATGTGGCATGTAAATCAAATACATTTAGAAAGCTTTTTACGTGGAATGGGGTAATTATTAATATTGATGCTAATACCTATCCTAAAAAAATTACAGATAATCAATATTTAGATATTTGTCTAACTGCATTAAAAATTTTAAATGAAGAAGTAAAGGAATTACATTTTGTTAATTAATATAATTTAATTTTTAGTAAATTTCATCTAAAAATTATTTTAATATATATTGTATTTACTTATCAAATCATTACAGTAGATATTGTTAGGCTCTAATTTTTTACTATTTCAGGCTCAGTAGTTTTCACTAGACCCATTTAAAGTTTTTGGAATGGGTTTTTTATTTTAAAAATGCCTTTTGAAAAATTTATTTTATCTCAGCTTAAATGGTTAGATTAAAATCAATTCGTAAAGTATTTAGTAAGGATAAGGCGACCAGTACTACCTATAAATATGTGCAACATCGAGTTGATGGGTAGTTATATTTGACAGTGAGTTAATCAAGCTAGCAAATTTACTAGCTTGACTTGAAAAATATTATTTAACACTCGCCGTAACCATTACTTCTACTAATACTTGCGGACGTGCTAAATCTGCTTGAATAGCTGCACGCGCTGGTGCTGCTCCATCTGGTAACCATGCTTCCCAACATTCATTGAACACTGCAAAATCTTCGGCAATATTTTTAATCCAAATTTGTGCAGTTAAAATACGGCTTTTATCACTACCAGCTTGTTCCAGTAAAGCATCAATTTTTGCTAGAACTTCTAAAGTTTGTCGCTTAGCATTAGCATCTAAATTTGTTGGAACTTGACCCGAAACATACACTAAACCGTTATGCAGCACACAACCTGATAATCGTGCATTTGTATCAATACGTTGAATGTCATGACTCATTTTATTTCTCCAGAGATAAACCATCTAATGTAATTGGTGAGGTTGCTTGGCTAATTAATTGACTAATGACCATGGCACAACCAGCAGCCAATGTGAAACCTAAACTACCTTGGCCAATATTTGCCCATAAATTCAAATATTTCGTACGACCCAAAATGGGTAAACCTGTAGGGGTGGATGGACGTAAACCACTCCATTCTTGTGCAGTATTTACACCCAATAAATCGGGAAATGTTTTTCGTACCGTATCTTTCAATGCATTTATTCGCTCTTTTCGAATGTAGATATCTTGATAGCCAATATCGACCATTGCGGCAATGCGAAGCTGATTCCCCAATTTTGCATATACAATTTTATTTGCATAATCGGTTACGCTCATATTGGGTACAATATTGGTTTTTTCTGGGAAGGGTAGAGTCAGGCTATATCCTTTTAATGGATAAACTGGGACTGAAATACCTACCATATTAAAAAGTGCCGTACTGCTATTGCCCGCAGCAATGATAAATTCATCTGCTTCTATACGTCCTTGATTTGTTTCAATCGCAGTAATTTTATTATTTTCTGCAAAAAAATCTTTCACTTCATGTGCATATAAACATGTGAAGTTACTACTCTTTTCTAGTGCTTTATACAGAGCTAAACAAAATTTGTAGCAATCTGCTGTTTCATCATCAGGTGTATAAATTGAACCCACTAATGTAGATCCAATACCTTTCAATGCAGGTTCAAGTTGAACGGTTTCTTCCGGTGAAAGCACTTTTTGTACAGTTGGATCTATCGTTAATGCTGCTTTTTTAAATGCTTTTTCATTGCGATGAATAATCATTTTTCCTGATTTTATCCAGTCAAAATCATCAATTTCATCACGCCATTTAGACATAACATTTTGACTATATAGGGATAACCGTAAAATATGATTGCCGTTCACAATATTATCTTTACGATTACATGCCATGAGGAATTGGAATAACCAAGACCATTGAAGGGGTGAAAAATTCAATTTAAAGTTTAAAGGCGAATGAGCTTTTCCTAACCATTGCAGCGCCTGAAACGGCACGCCCGCATCTGCTAAAGGTGCAACATAGCGATAACTGAGTTGGCCACCATTTGCAAAACTTGTCTGGCAGCCAATCTTGTCATTCGCTTCCACTATTGTAACTTTATGGCCTGCTTGAATAAGTGCATAGGCTGTACTTAAACCAATGACTCCACCACCAATGACAACGACATGTTTTTTCATTCTTCCATGCTATATTTGCAACACACATTTGTATTAAAGAAGAAGAAAAAGGGTTAAACAAATGAGTTTTTACATAGTACTCATAACTTTTGGTTAATCGATGGCGTCATCGAGGCAATTTCTCTTTTTATTAATTCAATAAAATCTTCAGTCGCTTTGGTCGTACTTACATTGGCATTTTTTAAAATATAAATTGTGGTATACAAACTTGGTTTTATTGGGTGAATCATATGATTTGGTAAGGAGTGTGCAGCAGTATAAATATCGGTAATACTACAGCCTAAACCTTCGCGTACCAGTTCACTCGCCATATAGTAGGTTTGTACATTCACAATACTTTTATTAAATGTTCTGTACTTTTTTACGACTTGCATGAGAGAGTCTGAGTAGGGTTGAATCCACCTGTTTTCATCAATTGAATGAATATCTTGCTTTGCATCAATAGGCTGAGAATCAATGTAAACCAGAGGAATTTCCAGAACAGGTGTGGCAATAATGCCGTGCTGGGTATGGGGCTGGAACGTCACCGCAATATCAATTTCACGTCTTAATAATTTTTGCTCTAATGCTTGAGTATGATCTGTACCAATATTGACAAAAACATCAGGGTATTTTTTTAGAAATTTTGCAGTTAATTTGGGAATGAGGCTCAAACCTAAACTGGGTAAACATCCGAGTGTGATTTGACCTTGAGTATTTCTTGCTAAATTATCCGTCAACTTATTTAATTCATTTATTTTTTCATAAATTGGCTTAATTTCATCATACAAAGTATAGGCTTCTTTTGTTGGCTGTAATTTTCCTTTGACCCGTTTAAATAGAGCAAAACCAAGGCGTTGTTCAGCATGTTTGAGCAATTTACTTGCGGCAGGCTGTGAAATGCATAACGATGATGCTGCTTCTGTGAGTGAACCAAAAAGCATGACTAAATAGAATATCTCTAGGTGTCGAAGATTCATAAATGAGCACATAACTAATAGTTATAGGTAATCTATTAGAATTCATTATTTAATGTCAATGAACCCTTGTAAATTGGTATGAAATTCAATGCCCAATGATCAAGGAGTGATACATATGTCAGTTGAGCAATCTTCTATAACAATACCTAATATAAGGACACCTAAAAATATTGCCCTTATCACCATTATTATTCTTAGCTTTGCTTTAGCATTTTACGCAAAAGGCCTACCAATAGAGGAGGTCGGTTTAATTGGGTTATTACCTATTTTTGCCTTGGCGCTCTTAACTGTTATCGGTCTCGATATTGTTCTTGCTGTTATTATTGCAATTATTATCAGTGTGATAATGACATCCACCAGTGTATTTGAATTAGGTGGAATTCTTGCAAAGTCTACGGGCTCATTTATTGCGACTGTAGGTCTTATTATTATGTTGGGAGCCGGGGTTGGTGAAGTTGCCAACCGAACAGGCGCAGCGAAAGAATTGGTCAAATTTATTGTCCATAAAGTCGGGCTTTCAAGTATTCCTCGCGTGAAACTTGGCATCATGATTTCATCAGTTGTTATTTGTGGTTCATTGGGTACTATGGCAGGTGGTAATGCCATTATTGTTGCTGTCATTATTCCCATTGCTGCAGCAGTTGGTTTAACGCCGCCTACCGTTGCTTTGCTTTTGATGACGGCAGGCTCTGTCGGTCTCTTTATAGGACCTTTTACACCAAGTACAGTGACTATTTTAGAGTTGGGTGGCTTGACCTATCCGCAATATTTGAGCACTTGTGCCATACCTATGAGTGTTGTCACACTTCTTACAGGTTGGTTCATGTCTGGCTATATCCAAAAGTGGACTTTTGGAAAATATACCTATAATGAAAATTTCTTAGAACCTACTGAAAAAATAGAAAGTGCCTCTGAATTGAAAAGAAGTAAACGTGCAGCGATCGTATTTATTGGCACAATTATCGTGATGGCAATTCTTGGAATTATTTTTAAAGCAGGCTTTAGTTTTGCAATTATTGTGATGCTCACTGTTGCCACATTAACAGGCCTCGTTGCGGGTTTTAGTCCTAAACAAATTTTGGAAGCACTCTATGAGGGATGCGGTAAATTAGTCTGGATGTTTATTCTTTACTGGTTATACAATCCAATTTTAGTTCTTGTTGAAAAACTCAATGCTTACCAAACACTGTTGGATAATGCGACACCGTATTTGGTCGACTTAAGTCCTGCTATGCTGTGTTTTGGTATTTTCTTATTTAATATTGTGGGGCATATTCCAGGGGCAGCTGTTGCACAAATGACCTTTACCAATAAAATTTTTGGACCAATTTTACTGGCAAATGGCGTTCCACCTGTTGCAGTTACAGCAGTTTTATTATCAAGTTCCCAAGTAGACTGGTTTGGTCCTTTTCCATCTTCTGATATGTTTGGTCAAATGGGCTTAGCACGTTCAAGTCAACTGAAATACATGCTATATGGTGGTTGGGCCATAGTGATCGCAAATATTCTACTCTTTGCGGTATTGTTTCAGATTTTGAATTAGCCCCTACAAATTAAAGCTATTTCTTATTTAAATGAATTTCAAAAGCCTCTTAATCTAGAACGTTTAGGGGGCTTTATTTTTGCGACGATAACAACTTAGCCCAAGCTAAGTAAGATTTCAAAATTCAATCTATTCGCTTTTTATAAGAAGAGAACCATTTACAGTCCAATCTAATCAATATTTTTAAAAATTATAATTTCTGATATTTTTTAAAAGATAATGATCTTTATCTTTCTCAATTATCAAATTAAAGTTAGCTTTTCGCATGGAAATTTTTTTTATAGTTTGGACTATTTCATAGGGAATGGGGGAGTACTTCGTAATACTATTAATTTCATAAAACCCTTTCGACTTTCCATTATCTGTTTTTATACCATCCAACTCTCCATAAACTATTGTGATTTCTCTTTTATATTCCATTAGAAAAAACCAAATGGATGATGAATAAAAGCTATAAGGTTTGGAAATTGCATTCTTAAATTCATTTCCATACATTTTTTTGACTGCTTGATCTGAATATATTGCTGGGCATAACAAAATCAATCGATCAATTTGAAATTTTTTCGCTAAATTGATTGCAATATAACCGCCTAAACTATATCCAATAACAATATCCACTTTTTTTAGAAGGCTGTAAAAAACCATACTTTCATTTATGTTCTGAGATAAAGATGATTTCGTTTCACTTGTATTATTTAAACCACTTAAATTGAATGAAAGCGTTCCAATATTTTTACTTCTAAGTAGATTTTCCAAAGGACTTAAAGAACTCAAATCAGAGTTGCCGCCATGTATCAGTAAAGCTATTTTCTGTGGAAAACCATCACAATAATTGAATTTAGCTTCTAATTCATAAGTACCAAAGTCATGTAGAAAGAAGAAAGAATTTTCATTTTCAGTAGGTGCATTATTTTTTAGCTTATGCGTAGGAAAATTCGTTACTTTAGAAATAGGATTAGAAAAATATCTATCTACAATCGATATAATTTCTTGTTTTTCCATAACTCATATTCCTATTAGAGGTGTTGAGAGTGCTCGTTTGTACAAAGTAAAATTGAGTACATAATGGCTCTATAATTTTATTTTAAAAGTATAAATTATACTGTTTTAATAAATAAAAACCTTTGTTTAAAAATAAAAAAATCACTGAGTGAAGAAGTACAGTCAAAAAATATATTGTGTAGGGATTTGCCAATGTCACAAACAAAAACTAAATGTTATATTTATTTTAGGCTCTAGATTATTGGTTTTTTTAAACTTTACCTTATTTGTTGGAAAATAAATCTATAAAGATATAGGAGTCTGTTTTATATATTTTATAGATTTATTTAAAAATTAATATAGTAAAGACTTTAACCCCAATTGGTCTAAAGAGTTTTTGAAGCAATATTATGTTTAAGATATTTATTTGCTTTAAATGTACGCAATAACTATTTAGCTGCTAAAAATATGTAAGTAATAGGATAAAAATGTTAGAAACTGATGTTTTAATTGTTGGGAGTGGTCCGGCTGGTTCTTCTGCTGCACTTATGTTAAGTACTTATGGAATCAGAAATATCATAATAACTAAATATAGATGGCTGGCAAACAGTCCGCGTGCCCATTATATCAGTCAAAGAACCATGGAAGTTGTCCGAGACTTGGGGATCTCTGATGAAGTAATTGCAAAAGCAGCACCAAAAGAAGTTATGGGAGATGTTGTTTATTGCACATCTTTAACGGGTGATGAAATTGGACGTTTTCCTTATGGAATGAATCATCCAGAAAGAATGTCTGAGTATGCGAAAGCGAGCCCTTGTGAACAGTGCGATCTGCCTCAACACCTATTTGAACCTATTTTGCTTTCAAATGCTGCATCACGAGGGAGTCATCCAAGATTTGATACGGAATATTTATCTCATGTGCAAGATGAGGATGGTGTAACTGTCACTGTTTTAGATAGATTAACTAAACAAACATACTTAATCCGATGTAAGTATTTAATCGGAGCTGATGGTGCAAGCAGCCAAGTCGTAAAAGATTTAGATTTACCTATGGCTGGTAAAATGGGGAAAAGTGGCAGTATCAGCATTATTTTTAAAACCGATTTAACCAAATACGTTTCGCATCGACCTGGCTACCTCTGGTGGATTATACAACCTGGAGCAAATATTGGAGGGATTGGGCTAGGGTTGTTGCGTATGGTCAGACCTTGGAATGAATGGCAGATTGTTTGGGGGTATGACATTGAAAAAGAGGAACCATCTCTTACCGATGATGAGGCGATCGCGATTTGCAAACAGCTTATTGGCGATAACCACATTGAAATAAGCATAAGTAGTAAGTCGTTATGGACAGTCAATGAAATGTATGCAGAGCAATATTCGAAAGGTCGAGTTTTCTGCATTGGTGATGCTGTCCATCGTCATCCACCTTCTAATGGACTCGGTTCAAATTCATCTATACAAGATGCTTATAACTTATGCTGGAAATTAGCATTTGTATTAAAGGGCAAAGCGGGTCATGGTTTATTAGACAGTTTTAATGAAGAAAGAGCACCTGTTGGTGAGCGAATTGTTAAACGAGCGAATCAAAGTGTTAGAGAGTTCTCTACCATATTTTCTGCTTTAGAATTAGATGGAAAGTACAGTACAGAGACAATGCAAAAAAGCATTAATGCTTTAAGTGAGAGTAATGAAAAAGGTGCTGTTAAACGCCGTGATTTAAGATCTGCAATTGAATATAAAGCTTATGAATTTGCTGCCTTAGGAGTAGAAACTAATGTACGGTATAATTCATCTGCAATTATTGGAGCAGAACATAATATTGAAAATGAACTAGATTCTTGTCGAGATGAGGATCTTTATTATTATCCCTCATTTACTTCTGGCCATAAACTTCCTCATGTATGGTTAGTCAAAAATCATAGAAAAATCTCAGCCTTAGATTTAATTGGAAACGGAAAGTTTACGCTATTCTGTTGGTTGCAAGGCGATAAATGGAAACTTGCTGTAGACGACCTGAATAGACAGCTCAACTTGGATATTAAAGTTATACAGGTAGGCCCAAAAAGAGATGTCGAAGACACTTATGGAGAGCTTTCACGCTCTTGGACTAATGATGAAAATGAATGCTTACTGATTAGACCAGATGGCTATATTGCTTGGCAAAGCAACAAAATTGAATCGGCGGAAAATGAATTGCACAAAGCAATGTCATCAATACTTAGTTTGAGCTAATTGCTCACCAAGGAAATAAACTTTAATAAAATCTATTGAAAAGTATTTTATTGAATTTAGATTTCATTGTATCCATCAAATTTTAAAAGCCTCGGTTAAAAGCTGGGGCTTTTTTTATTTCTATAGCATAAATTGATTCAGTTGAAACAACGTATAGTCTTGAAGTCCGTGGCTATCATACTTATTCCATAGTTGATAAAACTATATAAATACATATAACGGAATCAAAAAGCACTTAACTATTTTGTAAGATTTTAAATGGTTCTAAAAAGAAAAATTTAATATAGTTACGTGGATATGAAGTGAATATAACCATTATTACTAAAGAATTTTGTTAAGGTTTTTGAAGTTAAGACAGAAGTTTTTGGAGGGGTAAATGAATACATCTGGAAAAACTGATTTGGAAAAGTTAATTTTACTAGTTAATCTTGGAATTCTGCATTCTTTAAAAAATGATTATATAGATATAAATGAGGCTGAACATTTTTTGTATACACCATCTATGCTTAGACTTTTGAAAGAAAATAACTGCTCTATAGGCTTAATTAACATAATTCAAAGAGGGACTGAGCTAGAAGATTTAGAAGGGTTTAATATTGATTTTAAAGATGAAGTCGAAAAAATGTTTAAGGAATGTGAGCATATGATCAAGAATTTGCCTGAAACCAGTTTTGAATTTGAAAAATGGTATGATCAAAATTTATTTGAAAAATATGGTTGAGATATATTTAAGATACAAGAAAATATTACTGATACCTTAGAGGTGGCTGTACAGCAGGTGATGTCTTTAAGAAATGAAAACTTATCTGTTTTGCATCAATTAAAATCGCATATTGCTCAAATGAAAGTTTATGAGATGCGTTGTCTGTCTTAAGCACATGATTAAAGTGCAAATTAAATCTATATTTAGCTTAAATATTGATAACAAATCCTGAAAATTTCATATAAATCAAATATGTATGTGGTTTTTGAAAAATGTTTATGTTTTCAATATGTTGCTGTGAGCATGACTATATATCAGAATTGAACAAGTTATTTGTAGAATATTCACTTGTTGATATATGATGATCCCATATTTAGAGACTGTTTCAAAACATAATTCTATTGTTTAGCGAGCAAGTTCAAGGAATGAATAGTGCTGAATTCAGGCTTCTAAACCCTATATCTGGAAATTATTTCCGGCCAAATATTGCATTTCGACCCAATGGTTGGAAATGTCTCACTCTTTTGTAGGGTAGGCGTTTCCTATTTTAGGATGTACCTATGAAAAAATTATTTAGTGTATTGTTCAGCGCATCTGTACTAACACTGACTGCATGTAATAAACAACCTGCACAAACTGAAAATACTGCAACAACCAAAGACAAAACTGAGTCTGTTCGAACAATTAAATTGGTTTCAACAGGTTCAGATACTGACGTATGGAAATATGTTGCAACGCTTCCTGAGACTAAAGAAGCGGGTATTAAACTTCAAGTGACCAATTTGACTGACTATGTTGTGCTCAATACATCTGTTGCAAATGGTGAACAAGATGTAAATGCGTTCCAGTCGTTCAACTATTTGGCAGCATACAATGCTTCAAATCAAGCTAAAGTTGCTGCTGTTGCAACAACTTACTTGGAACCAATGGGTATTTATGCAAATAAAATTAAAACTGTTGATGAATTCCAACAAGGCGCGACCATTGCAATTCCAAATGATACTGCTAACGAAGCTCGTGCATTAATATTATTACAATCAGCTAAACTGATTAAACTTAAACCAAACTTTGATCCTGTAAAAGGGACAACGAACGACATTGCTGAAAACCCTAAAAATTTACAATTAAAACCAATTCAAATGACTACAGCAGTTCGTGTTAAAAACGACGTAGATGCAATTGTACTTGGTAATACATTGGCACTTGAGGGTGGTCTTAATGTAATGAAAGACGCTATCTTCCGTGAGCCTATCGACCAGTCTACTAAGCTTTATGTCAATTTATTGGGCGTAGCTGAAGCAAACAAAAATGACCCGATCTATACGAAACTTGGTGAACTTTACCACTTACCGAAAGTGCAAAAATTCGTAAGTGAAAAATTCGGTGGCACAAAAGTTGAAGTGAACAAACCTGTTTCTGAATTTGCAGACATCAAATAAGTAATTTTTAAATAAGAATTACTTTTTAAAAGCTAAGCCCCGCTAATCGGGGCTTAGCTTTTTTATTTGTAATATTGTACTTAAGCCAACTTATAATAAAATATTTATTAACTTCATTAGAGAGCTAAGAAGGAGATGTATTTAAAGTAAATCATTGTACTAATGGTGACAGTCTGAGAAATTAAATTACTCATAGGGTGATACTTTAAAAATATTTAATTTTTGGAATTAGAATTTGATAATAAGGTAAGAATATGATGCAAAGCGATATTTTTGATGAAATTAAAAATATTGATGAAGTTCGGAAAATAGATGACCTCTATTTGGTTGTAGATGGGGAGCCTAATTCTGAATATTCAGTCGAAAGTATAATATTAGAAATTAATAAAAAGTTTTGGACTATTACAGTTAATCATAATTTTGATGAAATTGAATTGAAGGTCTACACTTGCTTACCAAATAAAGCCATACAACAACGATATTCGAATAATTTATCAAGTCTAAAAGGATTAGAAATCGGCACAATGTTCGCTATCGTCAATGAAAGAGGATATACAGATGGCATTAAGCTCATGCTTTACGACCATTCATTGAAAGAATCTAAGACGAATCCATTTTTTGCTGTCTTAACGATTATTGCTTCGGCTTCTGGGGTGCAATATGAATTAAGAAAAACAGGAGTTGATACATATCTAGTTTAGTTCATACATGTATCCATGAAAATTATTCAATATTAGGTATATATGATAAGATATTTAACAAATATATCTGAGAATTAGGACAATCGAAAATTGTTTGAACTAAACTTATGTAAGTACATTTATGAAGAAGAAAAAGATGAAATTATTGATGGAATTTATTTTGACAAAATATGGGTTGATAATAATAAAGTTGTAGTAGGTAATTTTAATGATTTGCAGCGGGTTGAAAATTCTTTGGAGCTTTTTAATAGTTATCTTGGAAAAGATGATCATTCTTACTGTTCTATATTGATTAAATCTCAGCATAAGCTCACTACAGAATTAAAAGAAAATAATATAGAAAATCACTTATTTCTTTCTAAAAATTTTACTTTTAATGGTGAAGAACTTTCTATTGAATTTGATACAGATTCTGATCTTATAGGAAAAAATAACTTAGAAGATTTTGAAAAATTTAAAAAGAAAGAAGAGCTATTGATTCGTCTTTCAAATGAAAATATAGGTAAAAAGAGATGGCTTAATTTTACAAAGCTAGAAAAAAGATGCTGGTTAGATTTTGCTTATTTTAGAATGAATGAGAGAGGAGAACCTTTATCATTAAATATAACTATTGATGGTAAATATCTATTATGTGAAGAAGATGTATATTGTTATTTTGGAGAGGAGGTTTATGGAGTATTAGGATACTTAGGTTATAACTTTAATGCATTTGCTGATGTACTGTGCGATTCGAATTTAAAAGTTAAATGGATAAATTTTCAATACTCTAAAGATAATTTTAAGTCAAAAGAAGATTTTTATCATTTAGATGATTTTGTTGAAGTCTTAAAAAAATACTCGTCATTAGAAATTTCATATTAGTAACCAGTCAAAATTGAAAAATAAAGCAGAGATAGGGGAAAGTACTATATGAGTTCTGAACTTACAGAAGAGTATATTTTTTATATTGAAATAAGTGAGTTTAGTGAGTTTGATGATGATGTAACTATTTGGAACGGATATCTTTCAGAAAATTGTTTAATCACTGATGCTCAAGTTGTTTTTTATGGTTTTTGGGGTGAGGGTGAAATAAATAAAGATAAAAAAAGTAAAAAATATAAGTATGATATCTATGGTATTAATTTATTTTTCTTAAAGGAAAATAACGAATATTTTGGGGTTTTAAGTTCTAGTATTGAATCTTTTGAAGTGAAAGATAATAAATTGATATTAAATTTATGCGAAGAGCAGACTAGTTTTGATAACTTTAAAATTGATTTAATTAAAAAATATCGGAAAAATCATCTTAAATTACAAGATTGGTGCAGTTTAAATGAAGAACAGAAAAAGAAGTGGATAGAAGTTTCGTATTGGGTTCAACAATACAAGCCTCTAAACTTAGTAAGTTCAATAGTCATAGATGGTAGAAATATTAAATCCTTTAATGATTTTTTATGCTGTATAGGTGAGGAAGTGAATGGATTGATGGGCTACTTTGGTTCTAGTTTTGGTGGTTTGTCGGATAGTCTCACTGGTGGCATTGGTTGTATAACTGTACCTTTAAACATTACTTGGAAGTACTTTGAAGAAACAAAGTATTCTTTTAATAACTATGATAACCCAGATGATTTTGAATACTTAATTGAGCTTTTAAAAGAAAAATCTACTTTAAATATTACGTAATGTTAAATTGAAGGTATTAATCATAATATGGACGCCAATACATTAGTTAATAGCTATTTGAATTCCGCAGTTACTATATTAAGTGAGTGTGATATAATATTTAAGGATTTCGATTATGATGTTATTGATGTTAGTAAAAGAAGATTAAATGGTTGTATAGTTAATAAAGATAGAGAAGATGCTTTAGATTGGTATTGGAATTATATTGATGAGCGAAAAGCCCCTATGGAATTCTATAATAAAGATATCTTAAGAGTAAGATTGGGTATTTGTTTGCTAGCTATAGATATAGACCAAGTTGAAGATTTTAATGAGCATGTTTCTTGGTTTGTAACCTTAATGAAAAATTATGGAGTTAGTGATGATAAACTTCAAATTTTAACCAATTTATATCTATAGATTTGAGAAAAATAAATCAGTTTCTAAATCTATGATCAAAGTGAGATGATTTGAACTTCATATAAATATGTCTTATAGGATTAATTATGAAGGTGGCAAAGTAATGAAATTGAATTTGCAGACATCAAATAAGTAATTTTTTAATTAAAATTATTTTGCAAAGCTAAGTCACGGTAATCGTGACTTAGCTTTTTTATTTAGCAGCTTATAATAGAATTGATACTTACATTAAGTTATTGCCTATATAAATAATTATAAAAATCATATTTTTTCGATTTAATATAGTGAGCATTATATTAAATGGGTTCAAGACTATAGAAATCACACATCAATCTTATAACCTAAATCTACATCACAAGCTGCTTGACCACCACGAATCCCAAAGTTCTCTGCTGTAATTTCTCTCAACATAATCTTAACGTGATCTATAGGGATACCTAATGTTTCTAGATTATTTACAATATTTTTATACAACTTACGCTTAGCATCTAAAGAGCGTCCAGCAAAACCATCAATGCTGATAAGTGTATAAAATTCAGGTTTTTCCTTATTCGGAGGGCATTGAAATCTATGAGGTTCATGTACAATTAACCGTACATTTCGGTCATGGGGAAGTATTTGAAATGCATCTCTTAATGCGGCATGTACACCTTCCATAATTCTTATTTCAACTTCAATATCATATTGTTGCCGAACTTCAATTAAAACACTAGGCATTGTAGTTGTCCTGTTATATGAGTAATCGTAATTTAATTAATATGTTGCTTACTATAAAATATTTAAAAATAATAATCTTGATTATATTCGTGTCTTCTTATGTGTTTACTCACATTGAAATTGATTATTTAAAAATTAAAAAACTTAACTTGCTCTTACTTAAGTCCTAAACATCTCACCTTACACACGTTATTAAGATTTTTACCATTTTTATAAACTCTAATTTAACAATAACTTGTTAATTATTTATCCTTACTTTTTAATGATCTAATTTAAAACAAATGTCATTTTGTGTGCTTGACTGTGAGAAGGTTGGGAACTATTCTTTGCCTGCTGGCCACATTGCCAGTTGGTCGTCGCAGATCAGGAAAACAAAGTCGATATGCAAAATTCTTGTTTTGTGTGTCGGGAACTCGTTCGCCCCCTTTTTCTCTACGGTAGGGCGGAAGGGGGACACCTTCGGGTGTGCTGGTTCCTTTGTTTCCAGTCTGCGAACCCCCTTTCGTTCTGCCACCATAATTTTAATGTTTTGGCAGAACTCCCAATAAAAAGGAGTTGGCTTTGCACATCCATCATTTCTTGGCAACCTTTGCCAAAAGCTATAACGACACAACTTAAAAATTTAAAGCAGCTTGATCACCTTTAGGGTTTTCAGGCTTTAAGTCATTACGGCTCAAAAAATTTGCAACAACAATAAAACTTGAGATGTGCCAAGCACAGTCTTTACGGCTTTGCTGTGCCTTTTTTTCTCCCAGAAAGGGCACAGGCTTTTTATCTCATTTAGAAACAACAAGAATTTTATAACGGTAAAACTATGCGAAATTTAGAAACCTCTTCCAAAAAAGTACACATTATTCGAACTGCTATACATCTATTTACAACTTACGGATTTCACACAGCAGGTGTGGACCTGATTGCGAAAGAGTCTGAAGTTCAAAAGGGCACACTTTATAACTACTTTCGTTCAAAAGAGGGTTTGATTGAAATGTGTATTGCCTTTCAAAAAAGCCTACTAAAAGAAGAAGTGCTCGCCATTATTTATTCAAGCGATTACCGCACATCAACCGATAAGCTCAAAGAAATTATAGTTTTGCATGCTAACTCTAACAGCTTATACCACTTATTACTTAAAGCCTTTTTTGAAATTAAAGTGGCTTATCCTCAGGCTTACCGTATGGCAGTTGAGTATCGAAAGTGGCTGCATCATGAAATTTTTGATCTGATTCTTAGTTTAGAAACCCGTGATTTAAGACCCAGTGCCGATATGGTTTTAAACCTAATCGATGGTTTGATGTTTGAGTTTTTAAGTACAGATTGTTTGGATGAAAGAGATGCGGTTGTGGAGCGGTTTTTTATGCCTGTGGGATAGATGAAATAAAAGAAAATATGAGAGGGAATTATTCAAATAATGGTTTACTTCGCTTTTCACAGTATGGAAACTAACTTAATTTGGAGGAATATTATTTATCGATGTTAATCGGTCTATTTGGTTTTGATAACTAATTAATATTGTTTAACTCAATATTTAGCTTAATTAAAATAAAAACTCATAAATAGCTATAAAATTAATTTATGAAGGGAAATTAATAGTTAAGGAAAGTTGAAAGCCCCTGCTTCCTCAATATATGATCTATTTCAGGAAGAGAGGCTGATTATAAATAATATATCTAGTTAATAATCTTTCTTGATAAAAAATAAAATTATTTTTTTAAAGTGATCGTTCCAGATTGATTTGAAAGACCAGGTTGATTAGATGTTTTAGCAGGTAAATTACCTTCTTTCTGTGACTCATCATATACTTGTGTATTCATTAAATTAGTTAATGATTTAGAAATCATTTGTTCATTATTTTTAACTTGTGTATCCTGCTGAATATCAGATCTAAACTTAATATTTGTTTGATTGGCATCACTTTTATAAAAATGGTAGCTTACTATACTAATGATAAACGTCAAAATTATACTACTGATAACAAAATATTTTTTTTGCATATACATCTTTTCATTTTTGTAACAATTAGTTAAATTATACAGCAATTTTAATGAGAAGATGAATAAAATTGAAGAAAATTTTTAACAAAGTAATTTTGTTTTTATTAACTTGGCTATCTTTATCTATTTGTTTTGCAGCGGGTACTGATTATTCAGCTCTTACAAATAACTTGGCGCTTGAACCTAGTATACAGGGAGCGACAAAAGGCTATGATATGTTAAGTGGAAAAGTTACTCAAAATATTCCTTTAGTGAAAGGTAATTTACCATTTACCATGCAGTATCATGCATCTTTACGTTTAGAAAGTGAGGGCGGTGCTAATCTCTATCAAGAGCTAGATGAAGGTGGCCTTGCAGATTGGAGCAATGAATATTCAGGCCAAGTAATTACTAGTACCATTCCATCGTCTAATACAAGTGTTTTTATAATTCAATTACCAGGTAGTAGTGAAAAATATTTGATTTCCAGAGAGGAGGGGAAAATACTTAAACGGATTTATTATAATGGAGCTGGGCAGTTTGAAGCTAAAACATTTTACTCAGAATATTTACGTGATATCTCTTTTAACCAAATAAATGGTTCTATTGTCATTGTTAAAGATGGTGTTAAGTATACAGCATCTATTTACAAAAATATGGAATCAGTTTTTGGTAGCACAACTATTCCGAGTTATTTATATAAATTTACTGAAATACAGTATCAAGATGGACGAAAATTAAACTTATTATACGATAATGGTTATAATTTAGTTCAAGTTAAAGATAATCGAAATAATACGTTAAATATTCTTAGAGAGTACAAAAAGTTTGGATCACTTAATCAAACTTATCTTGAGCGTAAATTAATTACTGGTGTTGAATTAATTAGCGGCTCAAATGTTCAGAGATCAAGTATCACTTATCAAGAAAATCAAGTCAAAAGTATCATTGATCCTTCAAAAACAGAAACTCGTTATACTATTTCTTCTATTAACTCGATTGTTGCTGGAAATTTTTCTTTCCAATATGTAGATGAGTCTAGGGGCTATTGGATTCAATATATTCTAAATAATACTTCAAGAAAAATTACGAGTTCCAGTGAGGGAAATTATCCAATTTTGAAAAGAGTAATTGACCAGAATAACAATGTTTTAAGAGAGTATGAATATGGAAATACTTGGCAATTTTATAATAGTACATCAGTATTTCTAGCTTATACCACACAAATTACAGCTTATACGCCAATAAATAATCAGAAAACGCAAAGAAGTATTTCTGCATGGAATGATATGCGGGGAGAATTTGCAAATCGTTTTACCGTTAATGGTCAAGATCAGGCTATGGACTATACTATGACGGGGGCTTCATTACCTGGAACGTATAATCAAGCTGATTTGGGACTTATGTCATCAGCAACAGCAACTATGACAGTTCAAGGTAATTACCCCGGGCTATTGAATGGTTCCACTCCTATTCGCTCGGTACAGTTTAATCCATTTACACATCGTTTGAAGTCAATCACTGATTTAAATGGGAATGTATCGACATTTAATTATGATCAACTTAACCGTCTTAGCCAAAAAACAATTGCCTCTGGCACAGCAGATACTCAATCGACGACTTATAACTATACAGTACTTACAGATGGGACTGAAAATAGATATCCAACCCCCAACGAGATTGTAACAGACGGACAAAAAGTCACCAATAGTATTAATGCCAATGGATGGATCGTACAGCAGGTAATTTCTTATCCGAAAGGTGGTACTAGTAAAACAATTGCCTATTCTTATTATAGTAATCCTAATAATGTTGATTATGGTCTTATAAGTAATGTTGATGGACCACGGAGTGATGTAGATGATTCAACCACCTTTACTTATGATGCATTTGGTAATAAAGCAACTATGGTTCAAAATGTAAATAATCGATCAGTAGTTACTAAATATCTTAACTATAATTCTTTTGCTCAACCTGAGCGTATTGTTTATCCATCAGGTTTAGTGGATCTGTTTATTTATAATGCAGATGGCACATTACAAGCAAAAGTTATAGGTAATGGAGGTGAATCAGGAAATATTACAGGACCTGTTACTCGTTTTAGTTATGATTATCTGAAGCGTAAAAAATCTGAAACTAATGCTGACAATGAATCTATATTGTATGATTATGATAGTGTAGGGCGGTTAGTCAAAACAACTATGCCTGATGGTAGTGTGACAATTCAGACTTACTTCGACAATGATGTACTGCAGACTGTTGAAGGAACTGTTAATACTTATAATGAAATCAATGTACAAGGACGAATTGCGAAGTCGCGTACGGGCACAGATCCTAACTCCAATTGGAAGACTTTTGTTTATGATGGAAATGGCAATATTATCCAAACACAAACAGCATTGGGTATTGTTGAGAAATGGACCTTTGATGCCTTAAATAGAAATATTAGTTATACAAATGGTAAAAACGAAACAAGTACTAAAAATTATGATAAAAGTGATAATCTAATTTCCTCAAAAGACTCTGCGAATTCAGGCTCAAACCCTTTTAACTATGTAAGCAGTACTTTAGTTAAGAGCGAAATAAATAATGACTACGGGACAAAAACTTATAACTATAATCAAGCGGATCAAATGATTAGTAAAAGTCATGGTAATAAAAGTTGTAATTATTCTACTATTGATAGTATTGGGCGTATAGGCGAAATTAATTGTTACAGTGAAAACGATGGAGATCCTGCTTTTGCATATAACTATCAATATATTTATGACAACTCTCGTTTTGGGCTGTTAGATAGAGTATCAAGTAATACTTCATTTGGGGTTAATACTAATTATAATTATGATGCGTTAAATAGAGTTGTGGGCAAGACACAAACTAATAAAGCTCTAACAACATGGGGCGGGACTAATAGTTCTTTAAGTGTTGGTTATAATTATAGCCCTGCTGGAAAAATTACGTCGATCAATATGCCATCAGGTCGTACGATTAATTATAACTATGATGGTAATAAAGGGTACTTAACCTCTATACAAATTTCTGGTAATCCATTTATTAATAATATTAGCTATGATAAATATGGGCAGCTTTATTCTTGGAATATTGAAAATACTGATGCTAAATATTTGATTAATTATGATAATGCTCAAAATGGTGAAATAAAGGCTATTTCATTTAATAATAAAAATAATATTTCATTATATGCAGAGGAATATAGTTTTGACAGTGATCGAAGAATTACTAAAATTAGTTATTTGAATAATCACATTAAGAACTTTACATACTCAAATTCTAATCAACTTTTAAGTGAGACAAAATTTAATGGAGACTTTAAGCAATATACTATTTACCATGGTTATAGCAGTAATGGTAATAAAAGTGCGATTTCTTACCCAGAAAATAGAACTGGCTATATGGGGGTAATGGTTGATTTTAAAGATATTTCTAATTCAAATCGTTTTGAAAAAATAACTAGATATATAAAAAATGCGCATGGAGTTGATTTTTATGACTTCAGTATGAAGTATTTGCCAACAGGTGAACTTGTTAATGTTGGATTATATAATACTTATACATCAGATTATTTTGATTTATCGAGTAGCTATGATGGTTCGGGTCAAATTCGATATATAAGAGGGCAAGGCGGTCAATATTATATGGCCTATAACCATAAAAATGAACGTACAGTCCGTGCTTTAAATACATCTGGTAGTTGGTATGCTGGTGCAGTTCAGTATGTTTATGATGAAAATAGTAATTTGCTTGGGGAGTATACGGCAAATGGAACACCAATTGTTGAATATGTCTGGATGGGAAATCGTCCTGTTGCGGCAATTTATGGATTAGGTAGTGATAAAATTTATGCTGTTGTGACAGATCACAATGCAACACCAAGAATGCTTGTGGATAATGTTAGTGGTAATGCGGTTTGGGAGTGGGACAGTACAGCTTTTGGTGTGGGATATCCTACGAGAAATCTGACATTTAACTTAAGATTCCCTGGACAGTATTATGATGAATTTACTGGATTACACTATAACTTAAATCGCTACTATAGCCCTGAGTTTGGCCGCTATATGGAGCCGGATCCAATAGGTTTAGAAGGTGGGTCAAATCCATATGCATATGCAGAGAATAACCCATTAAGCAATGTCGATCCGAGTGGTTTGGATAGTTATAACTTTTCATTTTTCGAAGCTTATAAAGGTGATAGTGCATATAAAGCTAGTTTATTCGAAGAATGGGGATTAAGATCATTTAATTTACCGGACTTATTTAGTTCTAATCAACATTTATTATTTAATGGTGGTCCAGGTACAGATGTACAAATTGATGCGGAAATGCTCAGAGTAGAACCTAACGGAGAATGGACAAAAATTAAAAAAACAGGGCAATATGTTCTTCCTGTTCGGGCAAATGGCTATAGAAACCATTTTGGTCAATGGGTTGATGAAGGTTTAATGAGTAGACCATCCAAAGGTTCGAAAGGATATTGGGTTCATGGTCAGTTAATGATGAGGGAAGATGGAACTTTGTTACCTAATGATTATAATTTTGAACAGCATAAGCCTAATAGTGCTTTTGATCTTAAAACTGGAATAAGGAATTTGGGTACTGTAATTGGTGCACGTGAAGCATCGAATGGTTTAACTAATGTAATTAACCAAGGATTTAAATTCAAATTTACAGGCAAACCTTATTGTCCAACTTGTAAATCGCATTAATATAAATAGGGAAAAGATAATGTATCTTTTCCCTTTAGGAGTTGGATGTGAAAGCTATACAGATCTTATCTTTGGTGGTAATTTTATTTATAATTTTGATACTACATATTATTAATAAATCTTCAAATATAGATAATAAATTTGACTGTTTTCTTGCAGGGAATGTTTGTGCTGATAGAATAATTTATAATAATAATTACTATTATAATTTGTATTTAAATAATAGTGAAAAAACTGAAATCCGATTTGGAAATGAAAACTTATTTTTCATTGGCTTTAAAGAGAATTCAGGTAAATTATATATTCTTGTACAAGAGTCAATAATAAATAATCGAAAAATTGTTGAAGAGTGTAAGAG